>JBGPVQ010000001.1:0-30285 GCA_041491785.1 Gemmatimonadota bacterium
CCGTCTACGCCCACGGTCTCGAACTTGTCGGCCACCAGCACTTTCATCGGGTCGCCCCTCCGGGGTCGCTCAGTCGAGCGTGTGTACGAAGAGCCCGCTCCTGAGCTTGGGCTCGAACCAGGTGGACTTGGGCGGCAGAATTGCGCCCGCGTCGGCAATGGTCATCAACTGCTGCACGGTCACGGGATAGAGTGCGAAGGCGGCCGCCATCTCGCCGGAGCGAACCCGGCGTTCGAGCTCGGCGGTACCCCGGGCACCGCCGACAAAATCGAGGCGCTTGTCGGTCCGCTCGTCACCGATGCCGAGGACCGGCGCAAGCACGCGATCGTGGAGCAGGGACACGTCGAGGGAGCGAATCGGATCCCGCTGGTCGATCGACCCCGGATCGAATTCGAGGCGGTGCCAGCCCCCCGCGACGAAGACCCCGAAGGTTCCGGTTCGTTCGGGCGCGGGAGCGGCCGCGGGCGTCAGCGTACCGAGGCCGGCCAGCCGGGCGAGGAAGGCTTCGGCGGTCAGACCGTTCAGGTCGCGCACCACGCGATTGTAGGGAAGTATGCGGAGCTGGTTGGCGGGGAAGAGCACCGCCGGGAACCAGTTGTACTCTTCCTCGCCGGTATGCTGAAGGTTGGCCTCCCGGCGCTCCATCCCGGCACGCCATGCGCTGGCACAGCGATGGTGGCCGTCGGCAACGTAGACCACAGGAATCCGCCGGAAGCAGTCGATGTACGAGGCGGTATCGGAGATGCGCCAGAGCCGGTGCTCGACACCGTCGTCCGCCGTGAAATTGTAAAGCGGGGGTGTCGAGAGGACCTTCTGGTTCAACTGGGTCAGGAACGGGTTGCCTTGAAGAGTGAGGAAGACCGGCTCGGGATGGGCGTTCAGCGCCAACATGTGCCGGGTGCGGTCGTCCTCCTTGTCCTTCCGGGTCTTCTCATGCTTCCGAATGATGTCGTTGGCGTAGTCGTCGACGTGGACGCAGCCGACCACGCCGACCTGGGCGCGACCCTGAATGCTCAGCTCGTAGAGATAGAATGACGGGGCGGCCTCGCGGAGAAAGCTGCCGTCGCTGAGGAAGTGCTGGAGGGCCGCCCGGGCGGTGGCATAGACCTTGGCATCGTACGGGTCGGTGTCCGGCGAACAGTCGATTTCGGCGCGGGTGACGTGCAGGAAACTCAGGGGGTTGCCCGCTGCCAACTGCGAGGCCTCGGCGCGCGTCACGACGTCGTAGGGGGGGGCTGCCACGCGCGTGACGATCGCGGGGAGCGGCCGCCAGGCGCGGAACGGTCGAAGACGGATAGATCCTCCACCTGAGAAGACGGGGCCGCGGGCCCCAGGAGCCGAGGATGCTACCGGAGCGGGCGGGCGGGCGTCAAGTGCGGCGGATGGGCACCACTTTCTCGATTTCAGCGTGCACCACGCCCTCGCCGTCCACCAGATCGACTCGATAGGTGCGATCGACCCGCTCCGTTTCCGCCAGCGCCGCGCGAATATGGTCGGGCTTTCCCGGGTCGAGGCGGAGGGTCGCGGAGAGGGTGTCGCGACCAGGCCGCCGGAACCGGATGCTGGCGGCCTTGTCCCACACGACGTAACTGGGGCCGAGCCGGTGGATTAGCATGAACATGAAGAAAGGATCAACCGCGGCGTACATGCTGCCGCCGAAAATGGTTCCGACGTAGTTACGGGTCCGCCACGACTCGCTCACGGCGCGCGGACAAGCTGCCCACCCTTCATCACCAATCGCAGGTTCCGGAGGTCGGAAATCTTCTGGGTGGGATCGCCCTCGACGGCGATCAGGTCCGCCAGGAGGGCGGGCCGGATCTGGCCAAGCCGGTCGTCGAGATGGAAGATCCTGGCGTTGCCGGCGGTTGCGGCCTTGAGCACGTCGAGGGGCGACATGCCGTACTCCACCATCAGCTCGAGCTCCCGGGCGTTATCGCCGTGAGAAAAGACCCCGACGTCGCTCCCGGCACAGATTACCACCTTGGCGGCGAGGGCGCGCTTGAAGCTGGCCTTCTTCTCGGTGATCTCCGCCGGCTCCGGATCGGCTCCCTTCTTCCAGCCGCGATACTGGCGCACCGCTTCGCCGGCGGAGAGGGTGGGACAGAGGGCTACGCCGCGCTGGGCCATGAGGCGGAAGACGTCCGCGGTGCCCGCATCGCCGTGCTCGATGGTCTCGACGCCCGCGAGTACCGCGCGGCGCATCCCTTCGGGCGTGCTGGCGTGCGCGACAACCGGGCGCCCGCTGCTCCGCGCCGTCTCGACGATGCGGGTCAGTTCCTCGAGCAGGAACGTCGGGCGGGTTTCCCCGGCAGGGCCCCACCGGTAATCGGCGTAGACCTTGACCCAGTCCGCACCCTTGGAGATCTGGCTCCGGGTCACCTGGGTCACGGCGTCGAGACCGCTGGCCTCCTCGGCGCCCTGCGGGATGTCCCAGCGCGGATCGAAGCCGCGGGGCCCGTAGCTCCCGGTGGCCACGATGGCGCGGGTGACCACCAGCATCCGCGGACCCGGTACGATGCCTTGCTCGATGGCCTGTTTGAGTCCGACGTCCGCTTCCCCGGCCCCCTCGCTTCCCAGATCGCGGACCGTGGTGAACCCCGCCTCGAGGGTCCGGCGGGCGTGGTTCACCGCGCGGGCGACCCGGAGCGCCAGCGGCTCGTGGAGCACCTGGTCGTTCCAGCTGGTTTCGTCGTACGGGTGCAGCAGCAGGTGAGAGTGGCCTTCGATGAGGCCCGGCAGGAGCGTCATTCCCTTGAGCGCGATGCGGCGCGCGTCGGTCGGGGTGGCGGCCTCGAGTGCCGGGCCCACCCCCAGAATTCGATCACCGCGCACCAGGACGGACCAGCCGGGATGCACAGTGATGCCGTCGAAGACGCGGTCGGGAAGCAGGAGGATGACCGGTCCGTCGGCGCCCTGCGCTGCGGCGAGGCCGGGCAGTCCTAGCCAGGCGGCGGACAGGAGCGCACGAAGCCATCGCCGCATCGGTACCCTCCGGAAAATCGAATGGATCACAGTGGCGGGGCGGAGTCTTCTGCTACCAGCGCGATCCGATCGCCGGAGGGGCTCACCGCGAGACGGGAGATCTTCTGGAGCCCCGGCTCGCCGAAGCGGGCGATTTCGGCCCAGGCGGTGTCTCCCGGCCGCCAGCGGAGGACCCGGTTGCCGGCCGCCGAGAGCAGCTCCCCGGCAGGCGTCCAGGCGAAGAACTCGCTCCCTTCGACGAGCCGGGCGAGCGGCACGCTGACGCCGGTTACCGGATCGAGGGAACGGACCCAGACGCCGGAGGAGTCGTGCTGGAGGTAACTCACCGCGTGGCGCCCCGGAACCGGCCACAGCGACCGGCCGATGTCCGAGGCCATTACGTCCGCGGTGCCGCGCGACACCACGGCGCGGCGGAGCGTCGCGGGGCTGCCAAGAACAAAGATGAAAACGGTATCGGGGGCGAGCCAGGTGTGGTAACCGACCGGCTTGATGGTATCGAGGAGCGGGCCCACCGGAGTTCCTTCGAGCGTGAAGGCCCAGAGGCGCTGGGTGGAGTCGCGCTCCACGCGGATGACCGACAATCGCCGACCGTCGGGCATGACCGTGGGAGAATATTCGCTCTCCGCCGTCCGGGTCACCTGGGTGGCCGTACGCGAGGCGAAGTCATACCGATAGATGTCGGTTTGTCCGTCCCGCTGCGAGGTGTAGTAGAGGCCCCGCCCGTCGGGAGTGAAGAAGGGTTGATTGTCGTACCCCGCCCGAGCGGTGAGGTTGGCCGCGGGGCCGACGGTGAGTGTCGCCCCGTTTCGGATCAGCGGCGCCACGTAGATGTCCGTGCCCGGAGGCGCCTGGGCCGCCAGCGGGGGCAGGAGCGCGAGCGCCGCGGCGAGGGGAAGCCGGGAGGGTATCATCGCTCCATTATACCCCCCGGCCACCCGCCTTGCCCGACCAGTCGCGCCAGATCGATTCCGCCGGGCCGATGGTAAGCTGATGCTGGAATCGGACCAGCGGCATGCGGAGGAGCAGCGGTTCTGCGACCAGACGCTCGAGCCAGTGGTCGTCGGAGTAGACCGCCGCACCGAGGCCGAGGTCGCTGAACCGCTTCGAGTTGCGGTCGACCAGGGCGTGGGCCCCGAATTTCTGGGAAAATCGGATGAGCTCCCCATGCGAGGCTCCCCGTTCGGCCAGGTCGACGAAGTGAACCTGGACTCGACGCTCGGCGAAGAAGCGGAGCGCGGCGCGGGTATCGGCGCTCTTTCTGATGCCGAAGACCTGGACCTCCACGACGAATTCAACCCCTGGCGGGAGTGGCGCGTAATCTAGCGTTGGCTCCCGACGCCGCGGAGCCATAGATTCTCCCGGCCAGGACATCCCGGCCCCTCACGTCCCTCCCAGCCCGGAGGCTGGTCATGCGCCTGACCCCGGCGGCACGCGCCCTCATCCCGGCGGCCGCCCTCCTCGTTTCGACCACTCCCTCGCTCGTGGCGCAATCCGACACCTGGGCACTCATCAACGCGCGGATCCAGACCGTAACGCACGGAGTGATCGAGAAGGGCACCATCATTATTCGGAAGGGACTGATCGAAGCGGTCGGTCCGGCGGTCACCGTCCCCCCGGATGCCCGCGTCCTCGACCTGTCGGGGAAGACGGTCACCGCGGGCTTGGTGGATCTCACCTCCTCGCTCGGGCTGGCGGCTCCTCCCGCCGGAGGCGGCGGTGGGCCCGGGGGCGGGGGGGGAGGAGCGGCCGCACCGGCTCCCGGCGCCCCCCGGCCGGGGCTCGAGCCGGATCGGGACGTGACCCGCGAACTCAAGGTGGCCCCCGGGGACGTCAAGCCGGTGCGCGATCTGGGCGTCACCTCGGTGCTGGTGGCGCCGTCGCGGGGACTGTTCCGCGGCCGGTCCGCGCTGATTCCGCTCCGGGACAGCGTCGATGCGAAGGATGTCATCCGCGCCCCGGTCGCCGAGCACATCGGTTACCAGGGCGCGCAGGGTGACTACCCCGCCACGCTGCTGGGGGTGATCGCCTACCAGCGGCAGTCGCTTTACAACGCGCAACGGCAGGGAGTTCTGCTCGACCGGTACAAAGCCAATCCGCGCGGCATGGAGCGGCCCGAGAACGATGCGGGCCTGGATGCCCTGGTTCCGGTGGTGCGGGGGCAACTTCCCGCGTTCATCGACGCGAACAACGAAAACGAGATCCGGCGCGCGGACCGGCTTGCGAAAGAGTTCAAGCTCAACGCCACGATCGTGGGGGCCACCGAAGGGTGGCAGGCGCTGGACGCGCTCGCGGGGCATGGAGTGGTGGTGTCGGTCAACTTCCCGCAGCCGACCTCGGTGACCGGGTGGTCGTATCGACTGAGCCAGCGCCGCCCCCTCGGCGATAGCGCGGCTTCGGCCCGGGAAGGGCAGAAGCTGATCGAAGGCAATGCCGCTGCGCTCCACAAGGCCGGCGTCAAGTTCGCGCTGGCCTCGGGGGGAACCCGGGACTTCGTGATCAACGTGCGAAAAGTGGTGGCCGCGGGCCTTCCGGCGGACGTCGCACTTCAGGCGGTGACCATCCGCGCCGCCGAGATGGCCGGCGCGGGAGAAATGCTGGGAAGCGTCGAGACCGGCAAGATCGCGAACCTGGTGGTGTCGAGCGGCGACATCCTCAGCGATTCCGCCAAGGTGAGTGCGGTGTTTGTCGACGGGATCCGGTACGAGGTCGCGCCGCCTCCGGCGGCACGGGCTGGCGGCAGCGGACCCGGCGGGCCGGCGGCGCAAATCGGCGGGAGCTGGGCCATGACGCTCACTTCCCCGCAGGGCCCGCTGGATCTCACCGTCACGATCACCCAGAGCGGAGCGTCGTTCGGCGGAACCATGGTCAGCCAATTCGGGAGCCAGGAGATCGGCGACGGCCAGATTTCCGGCCGCACCGTGACGTGGACCACTACCCTCAGTTTCGGCGGCCAGACCGCCACCCTCAACTACCGCGCCGAAGTGGACGGCAACCGGATGACCGGCTCCGCCGACCTCGGCAGCTTCGGCAGCGGCACCTTTACCGCGGAGCGGAAGCCATGATGCTTACCGCGCTACTTGCGCTCGCTGCGCAGAATCCTCCCGCAGCGCAGGGAGACACCACTCGCCGGCCGGCCGCGATGCCGGTGTACGTGGCGCCGGTTCCCCCGGCCGCCACCCTGGTGGCCATCACCAACGCCACCATTCTCACCGCGAGTCACGGGACGATCGAAAAGGGAACCATCCTCATCCGGAACGGGAAGATCGCCGCGATCGGGAAGGACCTCGTTGTTCCCGCGGGCGCCCAGGTCATCGACGGCAACGGCAAGTACGTCATGCCCGGCATCATCGACGCCCACTCCCACAGCGCGAGCGAGGCGATCAACGAGGGAACCCGCTCGATCACCGCGCAGGTCCGGATCGAGGACGTCCTCAAGGAGGACGCCATCAGTCTGTATCGGCAGCTCGCCGGCGGGGTTACCAGCGCCAACGTGCTGCACGGCTCGGCCAATACGATCGGCGGCCAGAATGCGGTGATCAAGCTGCGCTGGGGGCTTCCGGCGGACTCGCTGCTCTTCGCGGGGGCACCCCCGGGAATCAAGTTCGCCCTGGGCGAAAACGTGCGACAGACCAACGGCCCGCAGATCCCGGGGCGGCCGCAGCGCTATCCGCGGACCCGGATGGGAGTGGAGGAGCTGCTCCGCGACGCCTTCACCCGGGCCAGGGAGTACCAGGCCGGGTGGAAGGCCTACGACGATGCCAAGAAGTCCCTCAAGAAGGGGCAGGCGGAGCCGCTCCCGCCGGCGCGGGACCTCCAGCTCGACGCCCTGGTCGAGGTGCTGGAAGGAAAACGCCTGGTCCACGCGCACTCCTATCGTTCGGATGAAATCCTGATGCTCCTCAAGGTGGCAAAGGATTTCGGATTCCGGATTGCCAGTCTGCAGCACGTACTCGAGGGCTACAAGATCGCCGACGAAATCGCGGCCGCGGGCACCGGAGCGTCGACCTTCGCCGACAACTGGGCCTACAAGCTCGAGGCCTTCGATGCGATCCCCTTCAACGCCGCGCTCATGGCGGAGCGCGGGGTCAAGGTCTCCGTCAATTCCGACTCCGACGAGCGGGCCCGCCGGCTGTACCAGGAGGCGGCCAAGGCGATGAAGTACGGCGGGGCCTCCGAGGAAGAGGCCATCCGGATGATCACGCTGAACGCCGCCTGGCAGTTGGGCATCGACAAGCTGACCGGCTCCATCGACGTCGGGAAAGACGCCGACATCGCGATTTTCAGCGGCCACCCCTTCGCGCCGGCCAGCCGGGTCGAAATGACCCTGATCGACGGCCGGGTGTTCTTCGACCGCACCAAGGCCCCGACGCTCGAGAGTCTGATCGAGCAGCTCAAGCGGCGGCCGCGAGCCAACACCACCAGTGGAGGTGCCCTGTGATCCGGCGCATCCTGTCGTCCGCGTTCGGGCTGATCGCGCTCGGCGCCCCGCTCGCCGCCCAGGGCGCGCCCGCCGCGCCGGTGCCGAGCCGCTCCGCCGTGTATGCGATCACCAACGCCACCATCGTTCCGGTGGTCGGTCCGAAGGTATCCGGCGGCACCGTCGTGATCCGCGCCGGGAAGATCGAAGCCGCCGGCGCGGGCGTCGCCACGCCGGCGGGCGCCACCGTGATTGACGGCACCGGCCTCTTCGTCTATCCCGGCATGATCGATTCCGGAGACCGCATGGGCCTGGTTGAAATCGGCTCGGTTCCGGGCGGCCAGGACACCCAGGAACTGGGACAATACAATCCGCAGGACGCCGTGCTCACCGCGGTCAATCCGAGCTCGGTCCACATCCCGATCACTCGCGCCAACGGCGTCACCAGCGCGGTCACCTCCGCCGAGGGCGGAATGATCCAGGGCTGGGCGGCGTTGATCGACCTGGCCGGGTGGACCCCCGATGAGATGGCGGAGAACGGACGACTCGCGATGGTGATGACCTTTCCGCGGGTCGGCGGCGGTGGGCGCCGCGGCGGCTTCCGGGGGGGGCAGGCGCAGGGCGATGCGGCGGAAACCCAGAATCGCCAGGTGCGAGAGTTGTATGACTATCTGCGGAACGCCAGGGCCTACAACGAGCGTCCCAACCCGGTGCCGCAGAACCTCTCCTATGCGGCCCTCGGCCCGGCGCTCCGAGGAGAATCGCCGGTCATCTTCGACGTGCAGACTGAGGGGCAGATCCGGGGTGTCCTCGCGCTGGCGGATACCTTCAAGCTCAAGGTGGTGCTTCGGGGGGCCAACGAAGCGTGGATGCTGGCCGATACTCTGGCCGCCCGGAAAATCCCGGTGGTCGTGGGCCCGATGACGGCGGTCCCCGAGGGGGACGCGCCCTACGACGCGATCTACGCCAATCCCGGGACACTGGCGAAGGCGGGGGTGCAGATCGCCTTTCAAACCAACGACGGCGGAGAGGGCGACGCCCGGAATCTGCCGTACAACGCGGCTTTGGCCGAAGCGTACGGGCTCGACCCCGATGAGGCACTCCGGGCGGTGACCATCAATCCCGCCGGGATCTGGGGCGTCGCCGACCGGCTGGGCAGCATCGAGCCCGGCAAGGTGGCCAATCTCTTCACTACCACCGGCGATCCGCTGGACGTCCGCACCCAGGTGCGCCACGTGTTCATTCGCGGCCAACTGCAACCCTGGGACGACCGGCACACACTGGAATACCAGAAGTGGCGGAGCCGGCCCAAGCCCTGAGGTCCGAAGAGGTCGCCATGCCTTCGCATAATCGTCTCCCTGCCCTGCTGCTGTCTCTCACGCTGCTAGCCCCGGCTGCAGCGCTTCGCGCCCAGCAGCCGGACCGCTTCACCGGACACTGGGTGGGGGCCATCAGGCTGCCCGGCCAAGAGCTCGGGTTCGATGTGGATCTCGCGCGGGGCGCCGGGGGCTGGACCGGGGACATTTCGATACCGGCCCAAAACCTCAAAGACCTCCCGCTCACCGGCCTCGCGATCTCGGGAGACTCCATCCGGTTCTCGATTGGTGGCATCCCGGGCGATCCGACGTTCGTGGGTGCGCTCGCGCCCGACCGGAAGACCGCCGCCGGGGCATTCTCGCAGGGCGGCGGAACCTTCCCGTTCACCATGCACGGAGCCCTTGCCCCTGCCGACGCGGCGCGGGAGGCGCTACGCGGCTTCGACCGCTTCGTGGACTCCGCGATGGCGGCGTGGAAAGTGGTCGGGCTCGGCCTCGGCATCGTGGTGGACGGCCAAGTGGTGTATGTCCGGGGCCATGGATTTCGGGACCTGGAACGGAAGCTTCCCGCGACCGAGAGAACGCTCTTTGCGATCGGGAGCTCGAGCAAGGCGTTCACCGTCTACGCGCTCGGCACGCTGGTAGACCAGGGCAAGCTCGAATGGGATAAGCCGGTGATCACCTACATGCCGGAGTTCCGGCTCTACGACCCCGCGGCCACACTCCGGATTTCGCCGCGTGACCTGGTCACCCACCGCTCCGGGCTGCCGCGGCACGATCTGGTCTGGTACAACAACTTCACGTCGACCCGGGAGGACCTGATCAGCCGTATCGCGTACCTCCCGCCGAACAAGGATCTGCGGGAGACATTTCAGTACAACAACCTGATGTTCCTCACCGCCGGAGTGCTCGCCGGGCGGATCATGAACAGCAGCTGGGAAGACGCCATCCGCCGGCTGGTCTTCCAGCCGCTCGGGATGAACAGCAGCAATTTCTCGGTGGCCGAATCGCAGAAGACCGCCGACTGGTCGCGGGGGTACGAGGTGCGGAAGGACACCATCCGGGCGATGCCGTTCCGGAATATCGATCTGATCGGTCCCGCCGGCTCGATCAACTCGAATGTTGCAGACATGGTCAAGTGGATCGGAATGCACCTGGCGGGAGGAGTGGTGGACGGCAAGCAGGTCATCGCCCGCACCACCCTCAACGACATGTACGCCCCGCACATGCCGATCGGCGGAATGCCGAGCGACAAGGATCTCGGCGCGGCCAACTACGGCATGGGGTGGTTCCTGACCAGCTATCGCGGGCACTACCTGGTGCAGCACGGCGGGAATATCGACGGCTTTTCCGCGATGGTCGCCCTCATGCCACAGGATCGAATCGGGATCGTGGTTCTGAGCAACCAGAACGGTGCGGCCCTGCCGGCGCTGATCCGGAACCATGCGATGGATCGCATCCTGAGCCTCCCGCCCCGCGATTGGAACGCCGAGGCCCTGGCCGCGGCGAAGCGGGCCGAGACGGCGGGCCGGGAGGCCGAGAAGAAAAAGATGTCGGTGCGGGTGACCGGCACCCAGCCGTCGCATCCGCTCGCCGAATACGCGGCCGAATACGCCCACCCGGGGTACGGTACCCTCACCGTGGCGCCGGATGGGGATCACCTGGTGGCCACCTACCATTCGATCAGCACTCCGCTGGAACACTGGCACTACGACGTGTTCAACGGGCTCCGCAACCCGGCCGATCCCACCTTCGAGGACATGAAGTACAACTTCCGCTCGAACATGAAGGGGGACATTGATGCCGTGGCGGCGCCGTTCGAGCCGAGCGTGGATCCGATCGTGTTCGTCCGGCAGCCCGACAAGCGTCTGGTGGACCCCGCGTTCCTGCAGGGGCTCACCGGGCGCTACGCCCTGTCCAACGACACCGCAAACGTGATCCTGCAGGGAGCCCGCCTCGTCGTGGTGTTGCGCGGCCAGCCGCCGTCCACCCTGGAGCCGGACCGGCGCACCGAGTTCAACCTGAAGGGGCTCGCGGGCTACAGCGTGGAGTTCGTCCTGGACGCCCAGGGAGCGGTCACCGAGCTGCGGCTCAAACAACCCAGCGGCGTGTTTGCCGCCAAGAGGGTGGCGCCGTGATGCCGTGCCGCGTCGCGTTGCTCGGCGCTGTCCTCGCGACGGCCGGGCCGGGCCAGAGTCCACCGCCGCTTCCCCCGGTCGAATGGCGCGGGCTCATCGGCGAATACGGCAGGGACACGACGACGCGCGTCATGATCCTCGAACAGGATGGCCGCCTGCTTGCGCGCTTCGATTCGGCGCCATCCGTCGGCTTGCGCCGAACTGGGAAGGACCTTTACCGCGGACCGGCCGCGGGGGCCCACCCCGAGGTGACGTTCCGATTCCGCCGACGCGCCGACGGACGGGCCGCGGCGGTCGCGGTCGGCGATTCGACCTGGCCGCACCGCGCCTTGGGACCGGAGGACGGCTCGGTGTTCCGCATCGTTCCGGTCCGGCCCGTCGAGGACCTCAGGAGGGAGGCGCTGGCGGCTACGCCGCCGGCCGAGCCGGGAGACTTTCGAGCGAGCGACCTGGTCGAACTGGTGCGGCTCGATCGCACAATCAAGCTCGACATCCGATACGCCGGGACGGGCAACTTTCTCGGCAGGCCGCTGTACGGCCAGGCCCGGGCCTTTCTGCAGCGGCCCGCGGCGGAGGCACTGCTGGCCGCCCACCGTCGGCTCGGTGCGCGCGGCTACGGCCTGCTGATCCACGACGGGTACCGGCCCTGGTACATCACCAAGATGTTCTGGGACGCCACGCCACCGGCCCAGCATGAATTCGTCGCCAATCCCGCCACCGGCTCCCGGCATAACCGGGGTTGCGCGGTGGATCTCTCGCTCTACGACCTCAAGACCGGGCGCCCGGTCGAGATGCCCGGCAGCTACGACGAGTTCTCCCGCCGGTCGTATCCCAGCTACCCGGGAGGAACCTCGCGGCAACGGTGGTACCGCGAGCTCCTCCGCAGCGCGATGGAGGCGGAGGGATTCGCGGTTTTCACGTCGGAATGGTGGCACTTCGACTTCAAGGACTGGAAATCGTATCGCATCGGCAACACGCCGTTCGAGAGGCTGAACGGTCCCGCCTGACGATGACCGGCCCCGCCGGTCAGTTCGGCGGGTGCACCCCCGCACCACCGTAATTCCGCCCATCCCCCAGCCGGGGGCCGTTGAACGGCACCGCGGTGTTGTTGGTCCGCGAGATGAACTGGCGGATGCTCCCCGCGAAGGGTGAGGTCTTGGCGTGCTTCCCGAACGGATCGGTGTACCAGACCTCCCCACCATCGGCGTTGTCGACCCGATTCGAGTTGATGTCCACGAAACGGGAGACCCCGTTGAATCCTGAGCGAGGGTCGTTGTAGGTGATTCCCGGAATCGTGCCGTTGCTCGTGCTGGTCGCGCAGGGCCCGCCGCGGGCCTTGTCCCCGTTGGCCTCGGTCTCGTAGCACACCGCAATCGGGCGGCCGGTGATGTCGGCAAGGCTTGGATCGTAGAACCGGCTGGGGAAATTCACCTGAAAGTACGGGTTGAACGAGACCAGGGTGTGCCCGTCGTCGCGCCGGATATCGGTGTGGGTTTGCCAGCTCTCGTGGAGACCATTCGAGAAACTCGAGTTCTGGCCCGGGGTGACCAGCACGAAGCGATCCACACAATTGCGGTCCGGAATCACCCGCTGCCCACCGCCGTCCGGAGAATTGGCCGGCGTCGGCGGCCCGACCTCAATCCGCGCGCCGTCGCAGGTGCGGGTGAATCCTCCCGGCCGCCCGATCGGATTCATGGTGGTGATGTGCAGTTCGGTCCCGTCGCTACACTTGATGTGATACACCAACTCGTGGAGGTTGTTGGTGAACGCGTCCTTGGAGTGGGTGCCCTGGTGGAGCTTGACCAGAATGTCGCACTTGATGGTGAGCACCGCGTCGGCGATGCCGTCGAGATGCATCTCCACGTCGTTCTCCCACTCCACCTTGTGACCGACGTGGTCTTCGTGCCGCATGCCGGTCGGATCCCAGGTGTCCAGCTGCTCGTTGGCGAAGCCGAAGGGGATATCCCCGACGCTGCCGTAAAGGTGCGAACCGTGCGGATCCCGGCCGTGCTCGTGGCCGAAGGTGCACCCGGTCTCCGGGTCCACCGGCGGATGCCAGGTGGGGTAGAGCTTCCCGTCGGGCCCGACGGTCGAGTACTTGTTGTGAACCGCCACCGGACAGGTGTCGCCCGGCCCCGGGGTCCAGGTCACGTAGGCGACGCTGGGCCGCGCGTTGGCGCGCGGATCGTCGAGGCCGGCGGTCTTGTCGCCGTTGCACCCGGCGAGAACCACGATGCCCGCGATTCCCAGCGGGGAGAGCAGCTTCTGCACGAGAGCCTCCTCTGACTTAGTGGCGGGTGATGCCGAGGCCGAGTTGGAACAGGAGCGCGTGGCCGCCCGCGGGCAGTTTCCGCCGCTCGAATGAGACCGCATCCTTCGATTCCAGCCAGAGCGCGCCGCTCGAAGTCCCCAATGCGTTGAGGTAGGGCACCACCGAGAGCCCGGGGTTTACCCGAACCTCGTAACCAGTGCCCACGACCAGCGCTACCGCCTGGGAGGTGACCGCGTCACCGTCCTTCCACGCCCGCCAGCGGCTCACCCCGGCGCCGAATCGCAGGAAGTAGCCGTGGCGCTCGGTGGGGTACCACCAGGCGCCACCGGTCAAGGTGAGCAGGCGCCGCTTCCCCTCGTCGCCGCTCCGTTGCCAGGCGCCGCCCTCCACGCCGAGGAGCATCTTGCGGTTGATCGTCGTGCCGGCGCGCAGGTACCCGGAGGTGCCCTGTTCACTCTCGTGATTGCAGATACTGCAATGGAGACTTCCCGCCCCGGTGCCCAGGCCGGCGCCGAGCCAGAGTCCCTTGCGGGCATCGGCGGGACCGCCCACCAGGATTCCTCTCCGCGCGGCGGTACCGGCGCTGATCGCGCCGCCCTGTCCCTCCAAGGGCACCGCCGCCGCCATTATACCGACGAGGGCAACGAGACCGGATACGGTCCGCATGGGTTACCTTCGCAATCCTCAAGGGGAACCGGCTGCAGCGTTGTGCAGTGCATCGCGACGCCGCGAGATCGACGCTGGGAACTGATGGCAGATGATGTGCCAGTGGGATATCCCGGGCCCGCGGTGGAACGCGGGCCCGGTGGCAGGAGGCGTTAGCGGATCAGTGTTTGGGGCGGAGCGGGTTGAGGGGCTCGCGGTGCACGAAACCGCTCTCGCGAATCACGCCATCCGTCGCGGCAGAGGAAGCGGAGATCCGCGCACGGCGTTGCGCGAGCGTCCTCGCTCAGGTGCGCTCCCAACCCCGTTCGACCTGGAGTGCAACGACTCGCGCCCGGATTTTCTCCCGGATTTCGCGGACCCGGTCGAGGCTCTGCCCCTCGGGATCGGGGAGGGGCCAGTCGAGCCGTATCAGGCCCGGCACGACCGGACAGGCTTCGCCGCACCCCATCGTCACCAGGACTTGGGCCGAGCCCGCCAGATCGTCGGTGAGGAGGCGCGGCCGCGCCGGCGCGAGATCGACCCCGATCTCGGCCATCGCCGTCACCACCTCGGGATGAATTCGGTCACCCGGCGCGGTGCCGGCGGAGATCGCCCGCGCCAGCGCCGGATCGGCGAGGAGATTGAACAGCGCCGCGGCCATCTGGGATCGGCCGGCGTTGTGCACGCAGGCGAAGATCACGGTGGTCATCGGCGGAGATACCAGCCCTTGGTCCGGGTGACGATCCGGACCACCGACAGCATGACCGGGACTTCGATCAGGACGCCCACCACCGTGGCGAGTGCCGCGCCGGAGCCGATGCCGAAAACGCTGATTGCGGTCGCCACGGCCAGCTCGAAGAAGTTACTGGCGCCGATCAAGGCGGAGGGACACGCCACCGCGTGGGATTCTCCGACCGCTCGGTTGAGCAGGTACGCGAGGGTGCTGTTCAGATACACCTGGATCAGGATCGGAACCGCGAGGAGCGCGATCGTGAGGGGCTGCGCCAGGATCCGAGCCCCCTGAAACCCGAAGAGGAGCACCAGCGTCGTCAACAGCGCCCCGAGCGAAAGCGGGTGGAGGACGGCGCCCACCCGGGCAAGGGCCGCCCCACCTCCCCTGGCCAGCAGCACCCGGCGCCAGATCTGGGAGACAATCACCGGGAGGATGATATAGAGGGCCACCGACAGCAGCAGGGTGTTCCAGGGAACGGTGATGGCCGAGAGGCCGAGCAGCAGACTGACGATCGGGGCAAAGGCCACCACCATGATGGCATCGTTGAGCGCCACCTGGGTGAGCGTGAAGTTGGGGTCCCCGTCGCTCAAATTGCTCCAAACGAAGACCATGGCCGTGCAGGGGGCGGCCGCCAGAAGAATGAGGCCGGCGATGTAGGAATCGATCTGTCCCGCAGGAAGGAGCGGCGCGAAGAGGCCGCGGATAAAGATCCACCCCAACAGGGCCATCGAGAATGGTTTGACGGCCCAGTTCACCAGGAGCGTGACCCCCATGCCACGCCAGTGCTCACGGACCCGATGAAGCGCGCCGAAATCGATCTTCAGCAGCATCGGCACGATCATGAGCCAGATCAGGACCGCGACCGGCAGGTTGACTTCCGCCAGCTTGGCCCGGCCGAGGAACCCAAAGACCGGCGGCATCAACTGGCCCAGCCCGACCCCGACGCCGATGCTGAGGAACACCCACAGCGTCAAGTACCGCTCGAATACCCCCAGGGGGCTGGATGCCGACCGATCGGTCACCCGGACGCCCGCGCCGGCTTCCTCCCCCGCACGAACGCCCCCATGAACCGCCCCTCGACCGCGGTGGCAACCACATCCACGTCGAGCCCCGCACCCTCGAGGAAGGCCCGTGCGTCATCGATCCGGTAGATCCGGGTGGGCTCGATCTCGACCTCGGTGAACCCGGTCTCCTGGAGGAGTGCCTTGAATTCCGCTTCCTCGAGCGCGCCGGCCACGCACCCCACCCAGAGCTCGATGCTGCGCCGGATTTCCGGCGGCACCTCGCCACGGACCACCACGTCGGACACCGCGAACCGCCCCCCGGGGCGGAGGACGCGGAACGCTTCCCGCAGCACCTTGCGCTTGTCGGCGGAGAGATTGATGACGCAGTTCGAGATGATGACATCGACCGACTCGTCGGGCAGCGGAATGTTCTCGATTTCCCCTTTCAAGAATTCGACGTTGCTCACCCCGGCCTTCCGCTGGTTCTCCCGCGCGAGGGCCAGCATCTCGTCGGTCATGTCCAGGCCGTAAGCCCGCCCGGTGGGTCCGACTCGGCGCGCCGAAAGAAGAACATCAATTCCCCCGCCACTCCCCAGGTCGAGGACGGTTTCCCCCGGACGAAGCTCCGCCAGCGCGGTCGGGTTGCCGCACCCCAGCGACGCGAGCACCGCCTTCTCGGGAATCACCGCCGTTTCGGCGGCGGAGTAGAGGTCCGAGGAGATGGGATCCGCGCTCCCGCCGCAGCAGCTGCTCCCGCAGCAGCCGGCGTCCTTCCCTTCGAGAACCCGCTTGGCCGCCTCCCCGTACTTTGCCCGGACCGTGTCCCTGACGGTTCCTTCACTCATGGCGCCTCCGCGAATTGACCAACGTTTCTTGATGCATTGACCATCGAAAAAGGGACCGCGCCGTCCTAGGCGCAGCACCGGCTGGGGACCCACCCCTTGATCGGCGCGCAGCACTCGGTCAGCACCCCGGCCAGCTCCTCCACCCGCTCGTGGTTGAGCCGATAGTGCACCCACCGGCCATCACGGCGGTCGAGCACCAGCCCGGCTTCCTTGAGCGCTTTCAGATGGAAGGACAGCCGCGACTGCCCCGTGTCCAAGGCGTCGGTCAGCTCGCAGACACAGCGCTCCCCGCCCCGCAGGAGGTCCACCAGCTGCAGCCGGGTGGGATCCGACAGGGCGTGGAACACCCGGGCCACCCGCTTGAGATCCGACACCGCCGTCCGGGACGTCATGAGCGGCAATATATCAATACTTGTTGATATATCAACCCCGCTCTGCTTCCCCGGGGCGCCCGCCGCGAGCCGATGCGCGCCGACGGTATATTTCGCCGATGGAATCCCGCGAGCGCATCCGGACCGCCAGCTTCGACGATCATTCCGCGTTAGCCACGGCCGTCGCCCGACGGATCGCGGAGGTCATCCGGACTCGACGGGCCGCCGGAAGCCGGGCGGTCCTCGGTCTTGCCACCGGCTCGACGCCGGTCGGGGTCTATCGCGAGCTGGTCCGCCTCCATCGGGAAGAGGACCTCAGTTTTCACGGCGTGGTGACGTTCAACCTCGACGAGTACTACCCCATGGACCGGGGGAGCGTTCACTCCTACC
The DNA here is from genome assembly GCA_041491785.1 of Gemmatimonadota bacterium. Lineage (GTDB taxonomy): Bacteria > Gemmatimonadota > Gemmatimonadetes > Gemmatimonadales > GWC2-71-9 > JABFSM01. Next base: position 17,114 of record JBGPVQ010000001.1, read on the forward strand.
AGCGGTTCATGTGGGAGAATCTCTTCCGCCATGTCGACATCGACGCCGCGGACATCCACATCCCCAGCGGCGACCTGCCCCGGGAGCAACTCGCCGCCGCCTGCCTGGCCTACGAAGCGGCCATCCGCGCCGCGGGTGGCATCGACTTTCAGCTCTTGGGAATCGGCAAGTCGGGACATATCGGCTTCAACGAGCCGGGCTCCGGCGCGAAGAGCCGGACCCGCGTCGTGATGCTCGACGGCGTAACCCGGAGGGACGCCGCGGCCGATTTCTTCGGCGAGTCCTTCGTTCCCCGCGAAGCGGTTACGATGGGCATTGCGACGATCCTCGAGGCGCGCGAAGTCGCGATCCTCGCCACTGGCGAGCACAAGGCGGCCATCGTCCGGCGGGCGGTGGAGGGGGACATCGACACTGAGGTCGCCGCGACGTTCCTGCAGCGCCACCCTAACAGCACCTTCTACCTCGACACCGCGGCCGCCGCGGAGCTCACCCGGGTGGCGACCCCCTGGCTGGTGGACGAGGTCGAATGGAGCAACGACCTCGCGGTCCGCGCGGTGGTCTGGCTTTCCCATGCGGCGGGCCGCGCCATCCTCAAGCTGACCCACCGGGACTACGTCGAACACAAGATGTCGGCGCTGGTGGCGCGGTTCGGATCGCCCGGTGCCGTGAACGGCTTCGTCTTCAACGTCCTCGGCGCCAAGATCCGGGGCCGCTCCAAGCTCCCCCAGCGCGCGCGGGTCGTCTGCTTCGCGCCCCATCCCGACGACGACGTCATTTCCATGGGGGGGATTCTCCACAAGCTGGTGCAGAACGGGAACGACATCACGGTCGCCTACATGACGAGCGGCAACATCGCCGTGTTCGACCACGACGTCCGCCGCTACGTGGACTTCGTCGAACGCCTGGGCCGCGCCCGCGGTCTCGACCGGGCCGGCGTCGAGGCGCTCGCCCGGGAGGTCCGCAGCTTCCTCGAGAACAAGGCCCCCGGGGCCGTGGACATTCCCGCCGTCCAGGACATCAAGCGGATGATCCGCGAGGCCGAGGCGATCAGCGGAATCGAGACCCTCGGTCTCGCCGCGAGCCGCGCCCGGTTTCTCAATCTGCCCTTCTATCAGACCGGCAAGGTGGCCAAGGATCCCATCGGCCCGGACGACGTGGCGCTGGTGCGCGCCCTCCTCGACGAGCAGCGGCCCGACCTCATCTTCGTGGCCGGCGATCTTTCCGATCCCCACGGCACCCACCGCATGTGCAAGGAGGCCATCGACCGCGCGCTCGAGGGGATTTCTCCCCGGCCCGAGGTCTGGCTCTACCGCGGGGCCTGGCAGGAGTGGTCGGTAAGCGAAGCCTCCTGGCTGGTTCCCCTCTCGCAGGAGGAGCTCGCCGTCAAGATCCAGGCGATCTTCAAGCACCAGTCGCAGAAGGACTCGGCGCCCTTCCCCGGCCTCGACGAGCGGGAGTTCTGGCAGCGGGTCGAGGCCCGGAACAAGGAGACCGCCGAATCGCTCAATCGCCTCGGCCTGGCGGAGTACTTCGCCATGGAGGCATACGTGGTGGCGCCCGCCTGATGCGGCGCTGCTTCCTGCTCCTGATCGACGGCCTCCGCCCCGACGTGGCCGAGGCCGAGCTCGCCGCCGGCCGGCTGCCCAACCTGGCCCGGCTGGTGGCCTCCGGAGGAACCGGACGGGCCATCACCTCGTTTCCCTCGACCACCAGCGTCTCCTATCTCCCGTTTCTCACGGGATGCACGCCGGGCCGCTGCAACATTCCCTCGATCCGCTGGCTCGACCGCACCCGCTACGACGGGCGCTGGTGGCGCAGCCGAGGGGCGGTCCGGAGCTACTGCGGCTACCAGGCCGGCTTGCTGGATCGGGACATCGAGCCGGACGTGCGCACCATCTTCGAGCTGGTGCCGGAAAGCGTCGGGATCTTTACCATGATCGCGCGCGGGCTCCCGCCCGAGCGGAATCCAGCGCGGGTGGAGCGGCAGTTCTGGGGCGCGCTGGCGCACTACGCCGAGTGGCACCAGCCCTCCGACGAAGCGGTGGCGGGACATCTCCAACAGGCGGCGGAGCGCCCCGAACGGTTCGTCTTCGCCCAGTTCCCGGCGGTGGACGGCTACACCCACCAATCCACGCCGGGGTCCGCCCGGGTGTTGCGCTCGCTGGCGCGGGTGGACCAGATCATCGGACGCCTGCTCGACCGCCTGGCGGCGCGCGGGGAGCTCTCCGAGACCCTCATTCTCGTGGTGAGCGATCACGGCACCTCGGTGGTCCACCAGCATCTCGATCTCGCGAGTTGGTTTCGCCGCCAGGGGGTGCCCACCCTGGCGCACCCGGAGGTGTGGGAAAAAAATCCCGCCGCGGCGGTAATGGTGGCCGGGAACGGTTCGGCGATGGTGTACGCCCAGCCCGACGTGCCGCGGATGCACCGCTGGCCGCTGGAGCGGCTCCGGCAGCCGGAAGCGTTCGGCGTGCGGGCCGATCTCATCGCCCGGCTGCTCGCGGAGCCCGCGGTGGCGCTGGTCGCGGCGGAGCACTCGACCGGCGTGGTCACCGTGGCCAGCGCCGCGGGAGACGCGCTGATTTCCCGGAAGAACGGCGCCATCGAGTACCGGCCCGGCGGCGCCGACCCGCTCGGCGCCGGCGGCGAGTTCTCGGGTACCCACCGGGAGTGGCTGGCGCATTCCTGGGACCATGCGCTGCCCGATGCAGCGTTTCAGCTCCTCGATCAGTTCCGCTCCGAGCGGACCGGAGACCTCGTGGTCGTCGCCAACGAGGGGTACGATTTCCGGGATCGTTTCGAGGTGCCGGAGCATCGCTCGGGCCATGGAAGCCTGATCCGCGCCCACATGCACACGCCGCTCTGGTGCAATCGCCCGCTGGGGACGCTGCCACTCCGCACCATCGATCTCTATCCGACGATGCTCGATTGGCTCGGCGTGCCTCTGCCGGAGCGAATCGACGGGGAGCTGGTGTGGAGGGTCACCTGACAGCCGGCCGCTGCCGGTCGAAATGACCCCGTTCTGGCAGGACTCTCTCACCGCGGTGCTGACCGCGCTCCGCAGCACCCCGGAGGGCCTGCGCAGCGAGGATGCCGCAGCCCGCCTTGCCGTGGACGGCCCGAACGCGCTGACCCCCCCGCACTCGCCGTCCCTACTCCGCCTCTTCGCGGTCCGCTTCAAGAATCCCCTCGTCCTTCTGCTGCTCGGCGCCGGCGCGATTTCCGTGGCCACCGGCGACCGCGCCAGCGCGGCGGTCGTATGGCTGATGGCCATGCTGAGCGCCGCACTCGACGCGGTGCAGGAGCACCGGGCCGGGAACGCGGCGGAGCGGCTGTCCCGCACGGTGGCGCTTCGGGTCACGGCGCTCCGCGATGGTGTCCCCCGGGAGATCGCGGCGCGAGACGTCGTCGCCGGCGATGTCGTGCTGCTCTCGGCGGGCAATCTCGTACCGGCGGATGGCCGGGTCCTGGAGGCGCGCGACGGGTTCGTCAAGCAGGCCCTCCTGACCGGCGAGCCCTACCCGGTGGAGAAGCACGCGGGCGAGTGCCCGGGCCCCGATACTCCGATGACCGAGGCGGCCAACGCCGTGTTCATGGGAACCACCGTCGTGAGCGGTACGCTCAAGGTGCTCCTCTGCCGCACCGGCGCACGCACCGCCCTCGGGGAGATCGGCGCCAGCCTCGCCATCGAACCGCCGCCGACCGCCTTCGAGGTCGGCACTCGCCGATTCGGCCTCCTCATTCTTCGTCTCGCGATCGGCATGGTGCTGTTCGTGATTCTGGTGAACATCGCCCGCCACCGGCCGCCGCTCGAAGCGTTTCTCTTCGCGGTGGCGCTCAGCGTCGGCCTGACGCCGGAGCTGCTGCCGATGGTCGTCTCGGTGACCCTAGCCCGCGGGGCGCTCCGGATGGCCGCTCGTCGGGTCATCGTGAAGCGGCCGGCGGCGATCCACGACCTCGGCAGCATGGACGTGCTCTGCACCGACAAGACCGGCACCCTCACCGAGGCGAAGATCCGGCTCGAGATGCACCTCGACCCGGCGGGGCGGGAAACGCCACGGGTGCTCGAGCTGGTGGTCCTCAATTCCCGGTTCGAGAGCGGGATCAGGAGTCCGCTCGATGATGCGATCCTCGCCCATACGGAGGTCGATCTGACGGGGTGGAGCAAGGTGGACGAGGTGCCGTTCGACTTCGAGCGCCGGCGGGTGTCCGTGCTCGCCACCCGGCCCGACGGCGCCCGCCTCCTGGTGCTGAAGGGCGCCTTCGAAGACGTGCTCGCCCTTTCCTCCCGCTACGAGCTCGACGGGCCCGATGACCTGCATCCCCTCGATCCCGCCGCCCGGGCGTCGATGCAGGATCGGTTCGACGACCTTGGCCGGCGCGGGTTCCGCGTCCTGGGCGTCGCGTGGAAGGTGGAGCCCCCGGATTGCGCCCACATCGCGATCTCCGATGAGGCGGAGCTGGTCTTTGCCGGATTCGCCGCCTTCGAAGACCCTCCGAAGGCCAGCGCCGCTCCGGCGCTGGCGGCGCTGGCGGCCGCGGGGGTGTCGGTAAAGATCGTCACCGGTGACAACGAGCTGGTGACCCGGCACGTCTGTACCGAGCTCGGGGTGGCGGTGAGCGGGGTGCTCACCGGCCCCGAAATCGACCGGCTCGATGACACCGCCCTCGCCGCCCGGGTCGACGACACCGCGTTGTTCTGCCGAATGGTGCCCGCCCAGAAGAGCCGGGTCATCGCCGCCTGCCGCCGCCGGGGTCATGTGGTGGGGTATCTGGGGGACGGCATCAACGATGCACCGTCACTGCACGCCGCCGACGTCGGCATCTCGGTCAAGGACGCGGCGGACGTGGCGCAGGTCGCCGCCGACCTCATCCTCCTCGAGCAGGACCTCGGGGTGATTTACGATGGCGTGCGGGAGGGGCGCCGAACCTTCGGCAACATCCTCAAGTACATCATGATGGGAACCAGCAGCAATTTCGGGAACATGTTCAGTATGGCGGGGGCCTCACTGGTGTTGCCGTTTCTGCCGATGCGCGCGCCGCAGATCCTGCTCAACAACTTCCTCTATGACGTTTCCGAGCTGCCGATCCCGATGGACAGCGTGGATGACGCCTTTCTCGCCCGGCCGCACCGCTGGGATATGAAGTTCATCCGCACCTTCATGATGACGCTGGGTCCGGTGAGCTCGGTGTTCGATGTGCTCACCTTCTTTCTCCTGCTGCGGATCTTCCACGCTTCCGAGGCCCAGTTCCAGACCGGGTGGTTCGTCGAATCGCTGGCCAGCCAAGTGCTGGTCATCTTCGTGATCCGGACCACGGGAAACCCGTTCCGGAGCCGGCCGAGCCGGCTGCTGATCGGCACCTCCCTGGGGGTGGTTGCGGTGGCGATCCTCCTCCCGGTCTCTCCCTTCGCCCGGACCCTCGGCTTCGTGGCACCCCCTGCATCGTTCTTTCCCCTGCTTGCCGGGCTCGTGGCCCTCTACCTCGTCTCGGTCGAGATCATGAAACGGTGGTTTTACTCCCGGGTGGCCGAGCCAGCCGGTCGATGAGCCGGGCGGCGCGGGCGAGGAGCTTGCGGTCGACGGCGGGAAGTTTCTCCAGCGCCGCCGCGAGGCGCACCACCCGCCGGCGCCGGCCCTCCTGCAGGAGGGAGCGACCCCGGACGGTTGCCCGTACCATGAGGACCCGCCGGTCGTCGGTGTCGCGGACCCGCTCCACCAGCCCATCCCGCTCCATGTCCCGCACCAGCTTGGTGATCGTAGGCGGCTGCACCTGCTCCGCCAGGGCGAGCCCGGACATGGGAAGCGGCCCCGCGAAGACGATCACCGACAGGGCCGAGAGCCGGGGGCCGGAAAGCCCCGAGGCCCGATCCTCGACCCGGAGGGAGCGGAGCAGGTGGATCGCGGCGGAATGCAGCCGGTCGGCCGTATCGAATTCGGCCTGGACCGGAGTGGCTTGACGGGAGCGCGAAGGCATCGTAGAATTAGTTAGCTGGTCTAACTAAATATAATCGCTGCCACCCCCAGCCGCGAGTCCGTCATGACCGCCCCCGCTCCGCTGCTCACCGACATCGGCCAGGTCGCCGTGCGGGCCACCGACCTGCCCCGCGCCGTCGCCTTCTACCGCGACGTCCTCGGGCTCACTTTCCTCTTCCAGGCGCCCCCCGGCCTGGCCTTTTTCAAGTGCGGCTCGGTGCAGCTCATGCTGAGCGGCGCGGAGAGCCCCGAGTTCGACCACGCCTCCTCGGTGCTCTACTTCACCGTGACCGACATCGCCGAGGCCTACCGCACCCTGGCCGGCCGTGGGGTGAGCTTCCGCGACCAGCCCCACCAGATCTACCAGACCGGCGGCAAGGCGCTCTGGATGACCTTCTTCAACGACACCGAGGGAAACGTCTTCGCGCTGATGAGCTGGAAGCCCGTGTGAGCTCAGAAGCTCATATCGAGACCGAGAGTCCAGACCAGATTCGCCTGCATTCCACCGCGCCGGAGCGGAACCAGGGCGTTGGTGGTGAGAATGGGCCCGCCCGGCGTACGGAACTTGAAGCCGAACGAGCCGTCCACCCGGTGGTCCCGCATCGCGGGAATGTTGGTGGGCTCCACCGTGCGCACCACCGGCAGGGTGTAGGTCACCGTAGTCGGCAGGGTGAGGGCGCTCTTCCCGATTTCCCACTCCGATATGAGGTCCACCGCCATCGTGGCCCAGTGCGAGACCGGCTGATCGAATCCGCCGGTCGCGAGCAGCGCGTCGTTGCTCCCGTCACCCCTTCGGAGGAAGTAGCCGACGTTCAAGTGCGGAGAGAAGTCACCGAACCGGGCGGAGGCGATAGCCAGGCCGCGCAGCGCGAAGCGGCCGGCGCCGGTGAGATCGTCCGGGGACCCGGTCGGCAGCCGGGCGTCGGCCATCAGCGCCACGCCGAGCCGCTCGGTGGAGCGCAGATTGGCCTTCATCCGGACGGCAATGTCCCCGATGCCGGTAGAAGAGCCGAAGGTGGCGGCGTTGGCGGTGAGCACGGGATGTAAGGAGTCGCCCGAGAAGAAATGGGAGGTCGGAATGCCGAAAGGGAAAAACTCCCCGGTGCTCCGCCCCTGAAGCGTCGTGTGGACCAGCGGCACCGCGACACCCAGGTCGAGTCCGTCGGTGACGCCCCAGGTCGCGAAGAAGGTGGAGACCAGGAGGCTCACGTTCATCTGGAGCCGCACCTGCAGGATGTCATTCTCCCGAGGCGGCGATCCGAGCCCCGGCGGGGGAACGTCTTGGTGGGAGAAGTTGAGGATCAGATTGTCGAGCGGAACCCCGCGGAGCGAGCTGAACGCCACCCCCGTCAGGTTTGCCCCGAACACGACGCGGTGTTTGCCCAGGGTCTGCGCCCGCTCGCCGAACACCGGCCCGAGGGACCCGGACGTCTTGACCGGCAATCCGCCCACGAACTTGAAGGTGACGCCGCTCCCCGAGGCGGAGAGCGGAATGTTCGAGGCGTTGGCGGCGATGGCATCGTTCAGAAAGCCGATGATCGTGGCGTTGCCGGCCACCGCCCCGGGGAGGAAGTGATCGCCGTGCCCGTTGGTGGCGTTCACCGAATTGTCGAGGCAGAGCGGCTTGCCGCAGCTCCCGAAGCTGAACAGATCCTGGATGCGGTCGCGCAGGTGGCCCTTCGACTGCTGCGCTGCGACCGGCAGCGCGAGGCTCAACGACAGGAGAGCGGACGCGAGGTGGCGGCCGGGCATCGGACCTCCGAAGCGAGTGGGCTTAGTTGACCAACGCGAGGAGCCGCCACTCGCCCCCGCGCCGCTCCAGCCGGGCACGGAGGTCGACGCGCTGCTCCGATGCGCGCTGGCGGGGGGTGCTCACCAGATTGGTGCCCTCGACGCGGGCAGTGGCTTCGTCTCCCGACACGGTGACGTCACTCACCACCCAACGGGACCGCATGGTGCCTCCGGCCTTCCAGAACGCCTCCAACCCCTGGCGCTGCTCCGCCGGCATGCCGGGGTAGACGCGGCGCGCGGCGGCGAGATCCCCGGCGTCGAGGGCGCGGGCGTAGGAAAGGATGGCCGCTTCGACCTCCGCTTCCGCGGCGGCGGCGGAAACCGCCGCCACCTCCGTAGCCGGTGGGGCGGCCGGCAGCGGCGCGGGGGGAGGCGGCGGGGCGGGCGCGGGAACCGGAGCCGGCGCCGCCGTCGGCACCGGCGCCGGCGGGAGCACGGCGGGTTGCCCCGCCCCGGCCGATTCGACGCTGGCGGATCGGGTCGGCGGCAGCGGCACGGGCGAGCCCGCGGCGCGGCGTGAATCCGGCCGCCCGCCCGGACCCGGGGGGCGTACCGACGGCGGGTTCGGGACGGGGGCCGGGGCGGGCGGCAAGCTCACTCGCGCCGGGCCGGCGCTGTCGGGGAGCGCGGCGGGCCGGTCGCCGCTCGAGGGGCGCTGAAGCAGAGCTGCGGCGATGATCCCAGCCGCCAGTACCGTGGCCCCACCCAGCCACAGGAAACTGCGCGGCGAGCGGGCATTGGCTGGAGCGGGAGTCGCCGCGCCGGGGCGGCTTCGGGTAAGCGGGACCGGACTCCGCGGCGTTTGCACCTGCGAGATGATCCGGTGGGAGACCCCGGTGCGCGCCAACGAGATCAGCTGACTGCGGGTCGGGTCGTCGTGGGCAAGCTGACGGGCGCCCATAGCGGCGATCGCATCTTCCATCGATGGCCAGCGCTTTTCCGGATCCTTCTCGAGCATCCTCAGCAGCGAGCTCCGGATCGCCTCGGAACAATCGGGGCGGAACAGCTCGAGGGGCGGCACCGGATCGTGGAAATGGTTGTACATGAGCGCCATCATCGACTGTGCGACGAAGGGCGGGCGCCCCGCCAGCATCTCGTACGCGACCACGGCCAGCGAGTACTGGTCCGAGGCCCCGGTGATGACGCCGCCACTGCACTGCTCCGGGCTCATGTAAGTCGGCGTCCCCACCGCCACCCCCGATTGGGTGAGCTGCTCGGACTCCTGCACCTTCGCGATGCCGAAATCGGTGACTACCGCCCAACCTTCATCGTCGATCAGGATATTGCTGGGTTTGATGTCGCGGTGGACCACGCCGTGCCGGTGGGCGTACCCGAACGCACCGCCCACCTGGGCCAGGATGGCCTCGACCATCGGGAGCGGAAGTTTGCCGACGTCCCGCATGATCGCATCGAGCGGGGTTCCCTCGACCAGCTTCATGACGAAAAAGAGCAGCCCTTCGGATTCGCGGACGGCGTAGACCGGTATGATGTTCGGGTGGGAGAGATGCGCCGCGGTGCGAGCTTCCCGCTTGAAGCGCTCGACCATGCCGGAGCCGTACAGCAGCGCGGGAGACATCACCTTGATCGCGACTTTGCGGTCGAGGCTGAGGTCGTGGGCGAGGAAGACCGTCGCCATCCCGCCCCGGCCCAGCTCGCCGTAAATGTCATACTCCCCGACGGTGGCCCGCCGGAGCTGCTCCAGGAGCTGGTCGGAGCCGGCCGGAGCCGAGCCGGGGGCGGAGTCCGAAACGGACCGGGACTGAGCCGAGGAATCGGTCATGGGTTTACAACACTAACTCCGGAGAGAGAGAGCGCAACCCGCGGGGACGCGCGGGGTATTGAGTGCCCTCCGCCGGGGACCGGCTAGATTTCCCGGCTCACTCCTCGGGACCTTCGATGCTGCGCATTCTCTCACCTGCCCGGCCTCTCTTCCCGGCGCGCTCTGCGTGACCGAACGAGTCCTCGTGGTGGGCGCGGGGCCGATCGGGCTGGCCTGCGCGATCTCCGCGCAGCGGCGGGGACTCGATCCGGTCGTGATCGACGCCGGTGCGATCGCCAGCGCGATCGTCCGGTATCCGGTGGGCATGATCTTCTTCACTACCCCCGAACGCCTCGAGATCGGCGGACACCCGCTGGTGTCGGCGGGCCCCAAGGCCACCCGCGAGGAAGCCCTGAAGTACTATCGCGGCGTCGCGCGGGCGGAGGGGCTCAGCGTGCGCCCGTTCGTGCGCCTCACCGGCGCGGAGCAAAGCCACGGGGAGATTCGCTGCCGCCTCCGCACTCGGCTGGGCAGCGAAGAGCTGGCGTGCGACCGCCTGGTGCTCGCCACCGGGTATTTCGACCACCCCAACAGGCTCGGCGTGCCCGGAGAGACCCTGCCCCACGTGTCGCATTATGGCGAGGAGCCGCACCTGAGTGCGGGGCAGAACGTGGTAATCGTGGGCGGCAAGAACTCCGCCGTCGAGCAGGCGCTGGGCTGCTTCCGCGCCGGGGGGCGGGTTACGCTGGCCTACCGGGGGCCGGCGCTCCGGCCAAGCGTCAAGTACTGGCTCAAGCCCGACCTCGAGAACCGGATCAAGGCGGGGGAGATCGCGGTGCGGTGGAACGCGGAGGTGAAAGGAATCGACCTCGAGGCGGTCACGGTGACGATCGGCGGCGGAGCGGAACGCCTTCCGGCGGATCGGGTGTACCTGCTCACCGGCTACGCGCCGGACTTCGAGCTGTTTCGCGGGATCGGCATCAGACTGGACCCCGAGTCGGGGCGGCCCGCGCTCGATCCGGGCACGCTGGAGAGCAACGTCCCCGGGGTGTACCTGGCCGGGAGCGTCACCGCCGGGCGCAAGATTTCGGAGATTTTCATCGAGAACGGCCGATACGACGGAGAAAAGATTTTCGGCGACCGGGAAAGCCGGGCGCGCGCCGATAGCTTCTACCAGCGGGAAGGCCGGGAGCTCGGCGAGTAACCCAGCTGCAGCCGTTGGTTGAAAAGACTTGCCCGATCCGGCGCCGACGGGAGGGCTGAGTTCGATCAGTTCCAGCTGAGTCCCCGCAGCTGTTCGAGATCGACATTTCCGCCGCTCAGGACGCACACCACCCGGGCCCCCGCGGGCGCCCGAATCAACCCCTTGAGCAAGGCGCCGACCGGCGCCGCGGCGGCGCCCTCGACCACCAGCTTGCAGTGGTGCATGATCCACAACATGGCGTCGAAGATCTCCGCGTCGGGGAGGGTCACGATCTCATCCACCGCGCGCCGGACGATTTCCAGGTTCTGCTCGCCCACCCGGCGGACCCTGAGCCCGTCGATGATGCAATCGACCTGGTCGAGCGTGACGAGATGACCCGCCTCGACGCTCCGCAGCATCCCCGGTGCTCCCGACGACTCCACCCCGATCACCCGGACCCGGGGATTCCGGCCCTTGATCGCGAGCGAGATCCCTGAAATGAGTCCTCCGCCCCCGATCGGCACGACCACCACGTCCACCTCGGGCCAGTCGTCCAGAATCTCCAGCCCCACCGTTCCCTGCCCCGCGATCAACTGGAGGTCGTCGAACGGGTGGATGTAGGTCAGTCCCCGCTCCTCCACCAACTCCCTGGCCCGCGCGTCGGCCTCGTCCCAGATGGTCCCGTGCTGGATGACCTCGGCGCCGTAACCCCGAGTCGCGGCCACCTTCGACGGGGTGGCATTGCTGGCCATGAGGACCACGGCGTGCAGGCCATGGATCGACGCCGCCAGCGCCACACCCTGCGCGTGATTCCCCGCCGAGGAGCAGATCACGCCCCGGCGCCGCTGCTGCTCGGACAACAGGGGGAACTTGTTGAGCGGTCCGCGGATCTTGTAGGAGCCGGTGCGCTGGAGCATCTCCGCCTTCAGCCGGACCTCGAAGCCGGTGCGAGCGCTCAGCACCCGGGAGGTGACCAGAGGCGTGTGGTAGGCGTGCTCGCTCACCCGCCGGCGCGCGTCGAGGAACTCCGCGTTCCCAGGCGGACGGTCGGTGGGGGGTGGGGTCACGGAGAGCCTCGGACGAGAGTGGCGGCGACGAGCCGGGCTCCGAACCTACCCGCGATCCGGCGGTTGGTGCCACCCCGAGAGGTGTTCGCGCCCGATCCAGTCCGCTTTGCCCCGGCCGGGACCTACCACCTGCCCCACAGAAACCGCCATCCCGCCGGGGGGCGAATCAGCAGGACCGTCGCGGCCGAATGACCCCCTGCTCCGCCCAGTAGGCCCGCGACTCGTCGGCATAGTAGAGAATCGCGCCGGCGTAGTCGCCCGAGTTGAGACGGAACTCGTAGTCGACGAAGGCCCGCCGCACGCTGTCGACCAGCGGGTTGGCGGAGCCAACCAGCGCGAACGCGATGCCGGCGACTCGGAGCAGGGAGCCTCCTTCCCGGTGGGTCATTCGTCGACGGTCGAATCGGGCGCCGGCTGCATCGCCCCCGCGATGTTGCCCTCGGGGTCGCGGAAAAAGAGCAGATGCCCGACCGTGGGGATCAGCATCTTGGGGAGGATAATGGTCCCGCCGTTTGCGGTGACTGCGGCCGCCACGGCGTCGAGATCGGGGACGTTGATGGTGCACTCGTAGCCCGTCATTCGCTCTCCCTCGATCAACTCCCGCCGCTTCTGGAGCGATCCAGGGATGCCGGGGTCGCGCTGGGCCCCGGTTGCGATCATGAAGAAGTCCGGCGGGCCCCAGGCCTCGAATCGCCACCCGAACACCCGTTCGTAAAACCGGCGGGCGCGGGGAAGATCGTCCGCGTTGATGGCGAAATGGCTGACGTTGGCAGTCGAAGGAGGAAATGGTTTGGGCATCGGTCGGTCTCGCTGCGTTCAGGGCGGTTGGGCCGGGGAAGGCACTCCCCCACCATAGCGGAAATCCGCTCCGCGCGCTTGCGCTATATTGCCACATTATGTCGAATTCACGCCAACCCGCCGGACCGGAGATTCGTAGCTCGGCCATGACCTTCCCGTCGGCCTATCTGCTCCGCTGGCGGGCCCAGTCCTGGGCCCAACTGATCTACGCGGTCCGGGGGGTGATGACGGTGCACACGCCGGCGGGGTTGTGGGTCATTCCGCCGCATCAGGCGATGTGGGTGCCGGCCGGGAATGCGCTCAGGGTCGAGATGGGGGGGCGGGTCTCGATGCGGACGCTGTATCTCACCGCGCGCCTGAGCCGGCCGCTGCCGGCCACCTGCCGGGTGGTCCACGTCTCACCGCTGCTGCGCGAGCTCATGCTCCAGGCGGTGCGGCTGAAGACGCTGGACCGCGCCAGGCCGACGGAGCGCCACCTCATGGACGTGCTGCTCGATCAGCTCGCGGTGCTTCCCCGGGCCCCGCTCGACCTGCCGGCGCCGCGCGATCCCCGCGGGGTGCGCGCGGCCGCGCTGGTTCGGGGCGCGCCGGGAGAGCGC
>JBGPVQ010000002.1:0-25631 GCA_041491785.1 Gemmatimonadota bacterium
CGCTCAAGCGGATTCCGCCGCCGGAGGACATCGCCGGACCGATCCTCTTCCTCTGCAGCCCCCTGGCGCGGCACGTGACCGGCGAGGTGCTGAACGTCAACGGCGGCAGCGTGCTGTGCGGATGACGTGATTCATCTCCTGGCGACTGGTGGTACGATCGCGATGCAGCGGAGCGTGGCGGCGGGGGGCAACGTTCCCGCCCTGGACGGCCATGCACTGCTCGCACTGCTCGGCGACCCCGGTGCCGGCCGAGAACTTCGGGTCGAGGATTGGGAGCGGCTTCCCGGGGCACACCGGGGGCCGCAGCAGCTCTGGGCCATGCGCGAGCGGGTGGCGGCGATTGTGAATGGCGCCCAGCCGCCTGAGGGCGTCGTGATCACCCACGGCACCGATACGCTCGAGGAGACCGCGTACCTGCTGGCCCGGACCATCCGCCCCGACATCCCGATCGTGATTACCGGCGCAATGCGCACGTCGAGCGATTCCGGCTGGGACGGGCCGCGCAATCTGCGCGACGCGGTGACTGTGGCGGCCCACCCGGAAAGCCGGGGGCGCGGGGTGATGGTGGTCTTTGCGGGACGGGTCCTCGACGGCCACGACGTGGTCAAACTGGACGCGTTCTCCCTCGATGCCTTCGGCTCGCCCCATGCAACCGGGCTCGGCGCGGTCGAGGGGGACGCGGTGCGGTTCGTCCGACCGGTGGAGCACGGACGGCCGCTGCTCGCGGCCCAGGGGCTGTCGCCGCGGGTGGCCATCGTGCCGCTCATTTTGGGCGACGACGGCACGCTGCTCGAAGCGGCGCGACCCCGATTCGACGGGGTGGTGATCGAGGGATTCGGCCGCGGCAACGTGCCTCCCGGGGTGCTCCCCTCGCTCCGGAAGTGGCTGGCCGACGGCAAGCCGGTGGTGTTGGCCAGTCGCTGCCCCTTCGGCGAGGTGGGCGGAGAGTACGCTTTCGAAGGCGGCGGGGGAGAGCTCCTCCGTATGGGCGTCTCGGCGGCGGGAGCACGGACGCCGTCCCTCGCGCGGCTGGAGCTGGTGCTGTGTCTTTCGGCCCGGATTCCCTACGGGGGAGCGGCAGCGTGAGCGGGGCGCCGGTGCCTGCGGCAATGCCCCTTCCGGAGCCGATCCTGGAGATCGCGCGAACCCTGGAGGACGCCGGCTTCGAGACCTGGTGCGTCGGCGGCGCGGTACGCGATTGGCTCAAGGGCGAGCTGGACAAGGACGTCGACCTGGCCACGGCCGCGACACCCGATCAGGTCCAGCACCTCTTTCCTCGTACCGTGGCGGTCGGGGTCAGGTACGGGACGGTGGGCGTGCTCGACCGCGACCGGGCCCTGCACGAGGTCACCACCTTCCGGAAGGACGTTTCGACCGACGGGCGGCACGCGGTAGTCGCTTACGGGGTCTCCATCGACGAAGACCTGGCGCGGCGCGACTTTACCATCAACGCGCTGGCGTATCACCCCCTGCGGGGAGAGTGGCGGGATCCGTTCGACGGGAAGGCGGACCTGCTCCAGCGCGAAATCGTCCGCGCCGTCGGCGACCCGGTGACGCGCTTCGCGGAGGACTACCTCCGCATCCTCCGGATGATCCGCTTCGCGGCTCGGTTCGGCTTCACGATCGAACCCGCCACCTGGCAGGCCGCCCAGGCGGCCGCGCTCCGACTGAGCGAGCTCTCGGCCGAGCGGGTACGCGACGAGTGGTTCAAGGGCCTGGAGTCCGCCGGCTCGGTGGCCGAGCTGGTTCGGCTCTGGCGCGACGTCGGTGCAGCGGAGGTCTGGCTTCCGGAGTTGGGGTCGGAGTTTCCGCTGGCGGCTCAGCTGCGGCCCCGCGATGCCGTGGTGCTCACGGCGGGGCTTTGCCGATCGCCGGCGACGGTGTTGCGCCGGCTGAGGGCGTCCAACGCGGAAATCGCCCGGGCGTCCGGCACCGATATCCCCGCCCAGGAACCCGGCTCGAACGAAGCGGTCGCCGTCCGCCGCTGGCTGGCCGCCGTCGGAGAGGCGGCGGACGACCTCGCGCTGTTGGCCCAATACCGGCTGGGGACGCCGCCTCCGTGGGCGGAGACCCTCACCGGCATTCGAGTCCGCGGAGAAGCCACATCGCGGATCCAGCTGGCGGTAACCGGCGACGACCTGCGCGCCGCCGGCATCGCGGCGGGCCCCGAGCTGGGTCGGTTGCTCGGGAAGCTTCTCGACACGGTACTCGAGAATCCCGGGTGCAACTCCCGAGAAGCGCTTCTGGCACTGGTGAGATCGTGGCGCTGAACCCGCTGGTGTTCGGACTGGCCGCCGCCGCGGGCAACCTGGTGGGAGCGCTCGCCGTCGTTCGGCACGAACGGCGCAGCCTGGCCTTCATCGAGACCTCCCTGGCGTTCGGTGCGGGGTTCATGCTGGCCCTCGTACTCGTGGGGGTGCTGCCGGAGGTGTTCGCCCGGTCACCCGGAACCGCGGAGGCGGGACTTCTCGTCCTCGGCGGATATGTTCTGGTGCACGTGGCCCAGCACGCCATTACGCCGCACTTCCACTACGGCGAGGAGACCCACCTGGTCTCGCCGAAGGCGGGTTATAGCGCGCTGGTCGGGCTCACCCTGCACGCATTCTTCGACGGGGTGGCGATCGCCAGCGGCTTTCGGGTCTCGCCGCAGCTGGGCACGCTCTTTTTCCTCGCGGTGCTCCTCCACAAGCTTCCGGAGGGCGTGACGGTGTCCAGCCTCATGCTCGCCGGCGGCCTGGGGCGCCGCCGAGCGCTGGGCGCGGGGATCCTGCTGGGTGTGGCGACGATACTCGGCGTGTTCCTGACCGAGGCGGTGGCGCCGCTGGCAGGGTACGGGTTGCCGCTCGCCGCGGGCGTTACACTCTACGTAGCCGCGTCGAATCTGGTCCCCCAGTTCCAGGCCAGTCAGGGGGTTCGGATGACGGCGGCGTTCCTCGGCGGTGCGGCCGCTCTGGTGTTGCTGGGCTCGCTCACCGGCGGCACGGTTTGAGCTCCCTCAGGGACGCCCCAGAGCTGTTCTCGACTCCGGCGCCGCTGGCCGCCCGGATGCGCCCGCGCACGCTGGAGGAATTCGCGGGACAGGATCATCTCCTCGCCCCCGGGCGCGCCCTGGGCGACGCCCTGCGGCGCGGGGATCTCGGCAGCGCCATCCTCTGGGGCCCGCCGGGCACCGGGAAGACTTCGCTCGCCCACCTGGTCGCGCGGCATACCGGGCGGGCGTTCATCGGATTCAGCGCGGTGACCGAGGGAGTGCAGCGGGTCCGCGAGATCATCAAGGAGGCGGAGGAGCGCCGAAACCTCGGGCGGGGCACGATCCTCTTCTGTGACGAGATTCACCGCTTCAATCGGGCCCAGCAGGACGCCTTTCTGCCGCACGTCGAGCGGGGGACCATTGCCCTCATCGGCGCCACCACCGAGAACCCGAGCTTCAGCCTCAACTCCGCGCTGCTCTCCCGCTGCCAGGTGTTCGTGCTCGAGCCGCTCTCCGCCGGCGCCATCGAAATGGTCATTCGGGCGGCGCTGGAGGACCCGGAGCGCGGGCTCGGCGGGATGGAGCTCCGGGCGGAGCCTGAGGCCGTGGCCTGGCTTGCCGCCCAATCCGACGGCGATGCCCGGCGCGCGCTCAACGCACTGGAGGCTGCAGCACAGCAGGTCGGGCAGGGAGGGCAGCTGACGCTCGCGGTCATGGCGGAGGCGTTCGCGCGGCGAGTGCCGCTCTACGATCAGTCGGGTGAGGAGCATTTCAACTTGCTCTCGGCCTATCACAAATCGCTCCGGGGCAGCGATCCGCAGGCCGCGCTCTACTGGATGGCGCGGATGCTGGAAGGGGGCGAGGATCCGCTGGTGCTGTTCCGGCGGGCCATCGCCATGGCGGCGGAGGACGTCGGCATGGCCGATCCTCAGGCGCTCCAGCTGGCGGTGGCGGCGCGCGAGGCCTACCGGCAGCTCGGGCCGCCGGAGGGCTATCTCCCGCTCGCCGAGATGACCATCTATCTGGCCACCGCCCCCAAGTCGAACAGCTCGATGAAGGCCTTACATGCGGCGCTCGCGCTGGCGAGAGAATCGCCGGCGGAGCCGGTGCCGCTTCATCTCCGCAATGCGCCGACGTCGCTCATGAAGGAGCTGGGGTACGGCGCCGAGTATCGCTACGCGCACGATTATCCGGGCCACTACGTTGCGCAGACCCATCTTCCCGAGCGCCTGGCCGGATCGGAACCCTACGTTCCGGGCGCCCTGGGGTACGAGAAGCGTGTGGCGGAGCGCCTCGCCTGGTGGCGGACGCAGGGGTCGGCCGATCGGGAAGCGGAGGAGAAGTGAGGAGACCGCTCGGTTATCTTTCTTCTCCGTTGAGCCGGTCCGACATCGGTCCCGATCCCCGAGGCGTGCCATTCGAGAGTTAATCACCGTTCAGCTGCCGATCGAGCGCGCCGTGCTGGTGGCCGTGCCCCGCAAAGGGTCGCGGGAGGCCGAGCAGCTGAACGAGCACCTCGGCGAGCTCGCTCGTCTGGTGGACACGGCGGGCGCCCAGGTCGTCGGGCGGCTGACCCAGCAGGTCGCCGCCCCCAACCCGGGCACCCTACTCGGCGAGGGAAAGGTGGTCGAGCTCGCCGGGCTGCTCGCGGAACTTGGGGCCACCCTCGCGATCTTCGACGACGAACTGACCCCGGTGCAGGGCTTCAACCTGGAGCGGGAGCTCAAGGTCCGGGTGATGGACCGCGCTGAAGTCATCCTGGACATCTTCTCGACGAGGGCGCGCTCCGCCGAAGCCAAGTTGCAGGTGGAGCTGGCCCAGCTCGAGTACCTGCTGCCGCGATTGACCCGGATGTGGACCCACCTTTCGCGCATCCGCGGCGGCATCGGGCTTCGGGGCCCCGGTGAAACCCAGCTGGAAACCGACCGCCGGATGATCCGGCAGAAGATCCAGCACCATCGGGGCAAGCTGCGCGACGTGGAGCGGCACCGGGAGACCATCCGCTCGGGGCGGCAGAACGTGCTGCAGGCCGCACTGGTGGGCTACACCAACGCCGGAAAGTCGAGCATCCTGCGGTCGCTCACCGGAGACCACGAGATCTTCGTGGAGGACCGGCTGTTCGCGACGCTCGACACCCTGACCCGCGAGGTGGACGTCGGCGAAGGCATCCGGGTCCGGGTTACCGACACCGTCGGATTCATCCGCAAACTCCCCCACCATCTGGTCGCGAGCTTCCGGGCAACCCTCGAGGAGGCGCGGGAGGCCGATGTCCTGCTGCACGTCATCGACGCGAGCCACCCCGAGTGGGAAGAGCAGGTGGCGGTGGTAGAGGAGGTGCTGGCCGAGCTGGAGTTGTCGGATCGGCCGGTGGTGATGGTGTTCAACAAGATCGACCTGGTGCCCGATGCGGCCCACTTCGCCACTCGCATCCGCGAGCTGCACCCCGGCGCGGTGCTCGCCACCACGATGCGGACCGACGGCGCCGACGCCGTCAAGGCGACACTGCGCGAACGGGTGCGGGCCGGCCGGCCGACCGTGCGGGTGGTGGTGCCGGCGGGCGATGGCGCCCGGGTGGCCGCGGTCTATCGCGCCGGTGAGGTCCTGTCGCGGGAGGACACCGCGGAGGGGGTGGTCCTCACCGTGCGGATGGAGGGGTGGCGGGCCCGGCAGCTGAGCGCGACGAACGGGGCGGCGTGAGAGACGTGCCGGACGTCTTCGTGCGGAAGCCGGCGATCGGCGGGCGGAAGATCCGTTTCGCGGTGGTGGGCTGTGGCCGGATCTCGGCAAACCACTTCGAGTCGCTCACGGTGCATGCCGCGGACGCCGAGCTGGTGGGGGTCGCGGACATCGACCCCGCGGCGTTGCAGAGAGCCATCGCGCGGACCGGGGCCCCGGGCTTCCCGTCGCTCGAGGCGCTCCTGGCCGGCTCCGATCCGGACATCGTGATCCTCTCCACGCCGAGTGGGCTGCACGCCGCCCAGGCCATCACGGTCGCGGAAGCGGGCCGGCATGTGATGACCGAGAAGCCGATGGCCACCCGCTGGCAGGACGGCAAGGCGATGGTGGAGGCGTGCGACACCGCGGGGGTTCATCTCTTCGTGGTAAAGCAGAACCGGAAGAACCCCACGCTGCAGCTGCTCAAGCGCGCGATCGAGGCGGAGCGGTTCGGCAAGATTTACCTGGTGACGGTGAATGTCTTCTGGAGCCGTCCCCAGTCGTACTACGACAGCGCGCCCTGGCGGGGTACCTGGGAGTTCGACGGCGGCGCGTTCATGAACCAGGCGAGCCACTACGTGGACATGCTGGATTGGCTGATCGGCCCGGTGGAGAGCGTGCAGGCCTACACCGCCACGCTGGCGCGCAACATCGAGGTCGAGGACACCGGCGTGCTCGCGCTGCGCTGGCGGGCGGGGACGCTGGGATCGCTCAATGTCACCATGCTCACCTATCCGCGAAACTTCGAGGGCTCCGTGACGGTGCTCGGCGAGGCGGGAACGGCGCGCGTGGGTGGCGTGGCGGTCAACCAGATCGAGCACTGGCAGTTCGAGCAACCCGATCCGATGGACGGCGAAGTGGAGCTTGCGAGCTACGAAACGCTTTCGGTCTACGGCCACGGACATCCGCGCTACTACCAGAACGTCATCCAGACGCTGCGGGGCGAGGCGGAGCCGGACACCGATGGCCGAGAAGGGCTCCATTCGCTGGAGATCCTGATCGCCGCCTACCTCTCGGCGCGGGACGGCCGGCGGGTCGCGCTGCCGCTCGAGTATTGACCGGCCGCGAGCACCACCTCCCAGAACGCCAGGGTACGCTGCGCAACTGCCGCGTCCACGAACTCCTCGAGGACTCGTTGCCGGGCCCGCTGCCCGAGCGCGTGAGCGCGCGCCGGCTCGGCAAGGAGCTCCTGCAGGGCCAGCGCGAGCGCTTCAGTGTCCGGTACGACGATACCGGCGTTTCCGACCAACTCGGGGAGGGCGCCGGTCGAGCTTACAATTGGTGCAACGCCGTGCGCCATGGCTTGGAGCAACATCGGCGAAGATCGCTCGACCCAAGCCGGCGTCTGCTGGGAAGGCACCACCAGGCAGTCGAACGCCCCCCAGTGCCCTCCCAGGTCCGCCAGCGGAATTCCCCCAGCCCATCGGATGCGGGATGCCAGCCCGAGCCGTTCGGCGAGCGCCTCGAGCGGTTCTTGCTCGGGACCGGTGCCGACGACGGTAAGGGTCCAGGCCCCGAGGAGCTGGGCGCAGGCACGGAGCAGCATCTCGGCACCCCGTTCCGGCACCAGGCGGCCGACGAAGGCGATGCGAAGCCCGGTGCCGCTCACCGCGCGGGGGAGCACCGCGGCCGGCGAGAGTCCGGTCTGGGGTAGGACCGCTGCGTGGGCGCCGGGTGCCTCGCGGGCGAG
Organism: Gemmatimonadota bacterium; assembly: GCA_041491785.1. Taxonomy (GTDB): domain Bacteria; phylum Gemmatimonadota; class Gemmatimonadetes; order Gemmatimonadales; family GWC2-71-9; genus JABFSM01. Next base: position 7,377 of record JBGPVQ010000002.1, read on the forward strand.
CAAATCACGCGCGAGGCGATTGCCGCCGATGACGCCGGCAGCGTGCGCGAGCGTGGAGCGATACCGCCGGTTCTCGAGGAAGCCACGTTTCCTGGAAAGGCTTTCCCAGCTGAACAGGACGTAGGGAATCTTCGATCGGCGCGCCGCCGCCGCCGTGGCCATCCCGGCCGGTGAACCGGGTGGCTCCTCGATCTGCACCAGGGCAGGGTGGAAGTCGGAAAGGAGGCGGCGGATCGCGCGGGGGTTCCAGCGGAGCGTCTCGGGCGATCCCGATTCACCGGAGACCGGGATCGGCGTGAAACGGACGCCGCTGTCGAGCCCCGCGTCTCCGCCGGGCAGCGCCACCATCAACTCGACGCCAAGACCGGCAAGAGCGCGGAGTTTTCCGCGGTGATGGGGCTGTGCGTAGAGGTGGGAGAGAATGAGGGCCCGCACGGCGGGGAAGGTAACAACGCGGGCCGGCGAATTCAGCCTCGGCGCGCGGCTGCGCGGCGTGCTAGGTTATTTGGAGTGGCGGGGCCCTTAGCTCAGCCTGGTTAGAGCAGCGGACTCATAATCCGTAGCGCGCTGGTTCAAATCCAGCAGGGCCCATGCGGGAGGAGCGGCAGTGGGCGATGAGGGGCTCGAACCCCCGACCTCGCGCATGTGAGGACACGGGCGACTAACTACGGGCAACGACGAGCACGCACCCGCAACGATTTAACCCTCTCGGCCGCGCGCCGTCGTCTGCCGGCACCGGCCCCGCTGACACGCTGGCTGGCACACCTTCAACCCGAATCGGGGCAATCCCTACTAGTAGGGATTGAACCTCGGCTTGCGTTTTCTCTTTCTCTGGTGAGTATTAGGAGTTGAGGCGCGGAGCGTCGCGCCGTAGGCGATTCAGAAGTGCTAGGCCCTCGAGGCCGCTCGCTGGTTGGGACAGCCTCGGGGAGTTTATCGAAGCCCGCCGAGGCTCGCTCCGCTGGTTGGGACGGCCTGGGCGACAGGTGTTAGAGGCCCTTGAGGCCCGTCCCCCAGAGCATGGGGCGCGGGCCTTTTCGTTTGCGGTCGAACCGGGAGAGTGAACATGGAACGAGCCGAGCCGGAGCCGGTCCGCCGATCGCTGGTGGAAATCGCGATCGAGACGCGCACCGACTACCGCAAAGTCTACGACCGGGCTCTGCGCGGCGAGCTCGGGACGGTCGAGCGTGTGGGTTCCAGAATCTACGTGGTCGTGCCGCAGCCGGCCGGCGCCGCATGACCGCACCGTTTATGTACGTGCCGCCGACTCTGCTCAATCCCGCCGACGTTCCGGACGGGGACTTCGAAGGCTTTCGGGTCCTGATCGAGGCACTGCACCAGGTGAGCGCCCGAGCGGAGGAGAATGTCCGCTTGCTCCACGCGGTGCCCGACGTGGACAATGCCGCTCGCCGGGCCCGATTTCGGGAGCTCGCGGAGCCGATGCGGCGGCAACTGAACGACACGATCCGGGCCATCGCAGGTCGGTCCGTCTCGCGCAACCTGGTCGAGCTCCAACGGTGGCGCGACCGCGTCGTATGCGACGCGCGCCGGCTCCTCGCCGCCCTCTCCGAGGCCTGAGACGTGGTCGATCTCGCCACCCTCGCGATTTCCCTCGACACTAGCGGCGTCAAAGCTGGCGAGACGGTGGTCGTGCAAGCCAGCGGCAACATGGAGCGCGCCATCGGGCGCGTCCAAGGCGCGGCGGCCGGCATCGGGTCGGTGATGGCCGACGTGGCCACGCGAAGCCAAGCCACGGCGCAACAAATCGAGACCCTCCGAGCGGCGCTCCTCCGCCAGGGGCTCACCGCCGACCAAGTCGCGGCGGCAATGCGCCGGATGGACGCCAGCCTGTTGCAGCTCCCGCCGCAGATCGAGCAGCTGGGACAGGCGACCCAGACGATGGGGGGGCACGCCCAAATCGGCTCGATGCACCTCCAGCACATGGGCTTCGCCATGACCGCCCTCGCGTCCTCGGCGGTCGGGGTGCCCTCCGTCGTCGGCCAGGTGGGGTATGCGCTGGCCAATCTCGGGATCGGCACCGTCACCCTGATCGGGATCGTTGCGGGCCTCGCCGCGATCATCAAAGGCTACGAGGCGCTCACCAAGAGCGCGCGCGAGGCGGAGAAGGCGCAACGGGACCTGGTCGATGCCGGGCTCAAACTGGCGGAACAGAATCGCTCGCGTCCGGAGCTGATCTCGGCCAGCCAAGAGACGCGGGCGCAACTCGAAGGGCAGCGCACCACCCAACTCCGGCAGCTCCAAGATTTCCAGAGCCAGATTCATGCGGCCAATGTGGAACTCGCGGCCGCCACGGCCGCGACGGTGGATAGCCTCCCGACCGCGCTGCTCAAGCTGACGCGGGCGCAGGGCGAGGCCCAGACACTCGCGGTCGCGATTGGGCGAACTGGGCTGGCCCTGCTCGGCTATGCGGGCGAGACCGCGCGGCTGGAAAAGGAGGCCGCCGACGAACGCCGAAAGCAGCTCCGCGCGCTTTTTGATCTGGGGCAGAACAATGCGATCGCGATCGCCAAACTGCATCAGGACGTGGTGGCGGAGGAGTCGGCGCTCGTCGCCAAGGCGCTCGAAGCGAATATGCGGCGGCTTCAGGATGCCGACAAACTGAACGCTCGGGAGCGCGAACGGCTGGGACTCCTGCTGCTCCAGCAGACGGCGATCGAGGCGGCGGAACGCGCCCGCGCCCGCGCGCTCGCGGTGCCCGCCTTGGATCTTGGGATAACTCCCCAAGAGCAGAACATGGCGAAGTACAACCCCTTCGGTCGAACCACCGTCTCGCCGGCAGGGGACCTCTTCTCCCGCGATGATGCGATTGCGCTGTTGGGGAACGCGCGCCTGAAGGCCCAACAGGAGCTCGACAATCGGATTGCCGCGCACGCCGCGCAGACGAGTCGCGAAATTCGCCGGGTATTCGACACGGACCTCGTGGAGTTGCTCACGAAGGGGCTAACGGATTGGGCAAACTTCTTCCAGGCGCTCGGCGGCATCGCGGCCGACGCCGCCAAGATCATCGGCGATGACATTGCCTTCAAACTCAAGGAGGGGCTGAAGGTCGGCCTGGGTGAACGGCTCCTCGGGGGCGCGGCCGCCGGATTCGGGGTTGGGACCGCCGTCGGCAGCCCAGGCCTCGGTGCCGTGGGCGGTGCGGCCGCGGGATTTGCGGCGTCGGGCGGCGATCCGTTTGGGGCACTCGCCGGCGGCATTGCGGGGTTCGTGGGCGGGCTCTTCAGCGCGGCGGCCAAAGCCAAGGAAGCGGCCCGCCAGATGGCGGAGGCGCGGCTCGCCTATGAGACCAACCTCGCGGCCTTCGTCGCGCTGGCTCACCCGAGCGGCCCCTTTGATACGGCCGTCGCCAATCTCGTGAAGACGGCCAACGACCTGGTCCGTCAGTTGGCGGCGGCCAGCCATGCCACGGTCGGCGGGCTCGATATCAGCAAGCTCAGTCCAGGCGACATCCAGAAGCAGATCGACGCGGCGGGCAAGCTGCTCGGCGGCGGCGGGCTCAAGACGTTCTATGAGCAACTCCTGCTGCTCCGGAAAGCGTTCGATGACAACGCCGCCGCGGCGAAGGCGCTCGCGGTCGCCCAGGAGCGGCAGTTCAATCAGGACACCGGGGTGCAGATCCTCCGGCTGAGCGGGCAGGAGGAGCAGGCCGCCCGGTTGGAACTGCAGTACCAGCAGGAGCGCGCGATGGCCGACGCCCTGAAGCAAGGGTACGACGCGGCCACGATCGCGCAGCTCACCTACCTCCAAGGGCTCCAGACCGAGGCACTGGTCAAGGCGCAGGCGGCCGAGGCCCAACGGCAACTGAATGAGCAGATCGGGATTGGGTTGTCGCTCGGGGAGCGGGAGGCCGGCGTATCCGGCGATCGGCGGGCTGGGCTGACCGCCACGCGGGACCGCCAACTCTTTGAGGCGACGACGCAGCGGGAGGCGGGGGCCCTCTCGCCCGAGAACTTCCAGCGCACCCTGGCGGTGATTACCGGCGAGTTCAACAAAGCGATGCAGCAACTGGCCGATGATGCCGCGGCGGCCGCCCTGGCCGTCCTCGCGTTCAACCGGGGGATGCGTGAGGATCTGGCGGTGCGCCTGCTGCTCGCCCAGGGCCGGGCCACGGAAGCCGACGATCTCCGGGTCCGGCTCGCCCAGGAGCGGGAGTACGCGCAAGCACTGCGGGACGGGGCGGACGCCCTCACCCTCGCCGCGCTGGCGCAGGTCCAGGCGGCGGAGAGTGCCAAACGGCTCGCGGACGCCCTCGCGGTGGAGGCCCGGGCCACCGAGGCACTGACCGTGCGGAGCCTGCGGGCCACTGGGCACGGGGGCGCGGCGGATGCGGCGGCGCTGTTCCTCGCCCAGCAGGAGGAGGTGCGTCAGGCGATCGAGGCGGGCCGGTCGCAGGCCTATCTCGATCAGTTGAAGGTGACCCAGCGGCAGGAGCGGGATGCCGCGGATGCCGCGCGTCAGGCGGCCCAACAAGCGACGTTCGATGCGGCATTCCCCACCACCACCGCCGGGGCGATCGCTCAGAGTGCCACCAGCGTCAACTTGGCCGTGGGGACGTCGGAGGCCACCGGCAACCGGATCGCCGGGCTGCTGCAGGCGCAGATCACCTACCAGTCGGCGTTGCCGCGCATGGAGGTGCTGCTCAAGGAAATTGTGCGCCTCAACGCCATCATCGTGCGGCTCTCGGGGGGCGGTGCGACCCTCGAGAGCATCGACCGCGGGCTGGGCGTGCGCGCGTCCAACGCGGACGCGGCGTTCGGCAACCCGCCGAGCAACCGCTGATGGCCTCCATCTATCTCGGCGGGGTCGATCTGGACGGTCAGCTCGCGGGCATCGGCTCCCTGGCCAAGAACGCCTCGGGCGCTACCCGGACCATCTGACCTCAATCCCTCAACGGAGAACTGCTCATGACGACCTCAGTATGGCCCCAGACGGGCGAAACCGCGGAACGGATCCTCCTCACTTCCGCCCCGTGGCCCGGGGGGACCGATGCCGAGGTGGGGTTCGCCTGGGACGCCGTCGCCCTTGCTCGCAAGGCGCTGGACGGGTGGGTCCCCGCCGAATCCCGCATCCGCGGTGACACGTCCCTCACGGGGCTCGGCGTCCAGCAGCAGCTCGAAGCCGCGATGCCGCAGTTCGTCGCCATCCTCGATCGGGCCCGCGCAGCGCTCGAGTCCGGGAAGGTGCAGGCCACCACGCAGGAACTGGCCCTGCTCGAGCCCTTGAAGGCCAAGGACCCGATGGAGCAGGGCCGGTTCCAGGAGATCCGCACGTGGCTCGGCCGACTCGGCCCCGAGGACCGGGCCATGACGGTCCTGCGGCGGCTGGCGGCCAAGGACGCGGAGTTCTGCCGCGCCGTGCACGACGCGCCGGCCGCTTTCGAGTTGATCGACGCCGAGCAGCGTGCCCAGCTCGGCCAAGTGCTCCTGGCGCAGTCCGATGCCCGGAAGTACGGGAAGTGGCGGCTGCTCACCGCGCAGCTCGGCGTCGCGGAGTTCGCGCTGGAAGTGGCGACGCAGCGGATCACGGGCTCGCTGGGGCTGAGCGACGCGCAGGTCCGCAATCGCGACGCCGATGAAGCGATGGCGGCCCGGCTCACGGTGGTCTGATGGTCGTCGCGATGGACGCCGCGCGGCGGGGAACGTTCCTCGCGAACCAGCCCAGCGATTCCACGGCGCTGCGCGGGCTGGAGACGACGGTGCTCCTCGGGAACGCGAAGCGGTTCCCGGATCAGGCGGCGCTGGATGCCTGGGTTGCCATACTCGGCGGGGTCGTCGGGAATTGGGTGGCGATGCTGGTCCCATAAACGAAACCGCCGCGGTGGCCAGGCCGCGGCAGTTCGTGTTCATCCTCGAACGGCGTAGGAGGCGCCGTCCCATGAAATCTAAAACGACCCGAGACGGAGCGCCAACCCCGGCGAGCGCCGACGCGCCGGAGGAATGCTTCGCGCCGATCGAATGGCGGGGTGACGAGCTGGAGCGCCTCCGGGTCCGGGTGCGCGAGCTCTTGGCCGGGGGTCTCCGGCGCAGCGAGGCGAGTCAAGTCGCGTTTTCCGAACTTGTCACCGCGCGCGCAATCCAGCGGGCCCAGGCCGACGCCAACCAGGCGCCGGAGCCTCCGGAGGCCGCATGAAAACCCCGGAGGAGACCTCCTGGAGCGACGGCTTCGATGCCGGCGCGGTCGCCGGCTTCGCGGAGGGCTGGGAATCCGCGTGGGCCGCGTTCGACCTCAGCGCCTCGATCGACGGATGGGGGCGGGAGCGGCTCGCGGAGCTTCGCGCGCCGCAGGCGAAGGCAGCCATGGTTGGGGCGCCGGAGGTGCGGGTGTCGAGGGAACGGCTATGGCTGATTCCCCGGTAATCCCGGCGGTACGGGTCTGGACCCTCGCGGAACTCGACGCTCAGCCCGATCCCGAGTACCAGATCGGTGGCGCGCTCCCGGCGCGCACCGTGGGCACGGTGTTCGGGGGCACGGGCGCCGGGAAGACCTTCGTGGTGGTGGACGCAGCGCTGACCATCGCGAGCGGCGAGCGAGAATGGTTCGGCCGGCCGGTTCGGAGGGGGACGGTGGTCTACGTCGCGGCCGAGGCGGCGCACTCCTTGAGAAACCGCGTCCGGGCGTGGCGCCGGAATCATCCCGAGGCTGACCCGGCGTTCTACACCATCCCGGACGCCGTCCAGCTCATGAGCCCGTTCGACGTCGGGGCCATCATCGCGGCAATCGGGAAGGTGGCCACGGCGGGCGTGGCGCTCGTTGTCTTCGACACCTGGTCCAAGGTCACGCCCGGCGCCGACGAGAACAGCCGACAGGACATGGGTATAGCCCTCGCTGGCGTGGATCGCGTCTGCAAGCACTTCGACTGCGGAGCGCTCCTCGTCCATCATACTGGCGGGAACCCGGAGAAGAGCGAGACCCCCCGCGGGACGACGGCTCTCCTCGCCTCGGTGGATTGGGCCTGGTTGGTCACCGAGAAGGACGGCCACCGGGCGATCCGGTGCAAGAAGATGCGAGACGGCGAACCATTCCGGCCGATCGGCTTCCGGCTCCGCCCCCTGGCCCCGAGCTGCGTGATCGAGCCCACCACTCCGATTGAAGCCCTCACCCCGCACGAGGAGGATGCCCTGGGGGCGCTCCAGGGCCATCAGGGGGCCGTCTCCGCCACGTTCTGGCAGTCGGCAAGCGGGTTGACCCGGCGGACCTTCTACCGAACCGTGGACGGGCTGGTGCAGCGTGGGCTCGTCGAGAAGACCGCCTCCGGATATCAAGTGCCAAGTGCCAACCAAGTGCCAAGTGGTGCCGTGGCACCGAGGGTACGAGGTGCCAAAGTGTCCACCTCTTTAGAGGTGGCACTTGGCACTTACCCCGAACCTGGCAGCGACGAGGCAGCTGAACGGGCAGCAATCGAAGAGGAGGAGGTCGTTGCATGATGGTCCGCCCCCAGGCCGCCGCCCCCGCGCTCGGCTTCGCGAACCGCCCTCGCTGCGCGGTTGCGGAGACAGGGGCGCTGGCACGTCCTGGTCACGTCACTGCGGTAAGTGCTGAGACCGCAAGCGCGACCTCGCGCCTGCTGAGCGGGCGCACCGCTCGATGACTCCCGCCGCTCGCCTTGCTGCCCTACTCGCGGAGCTCCCGGCTGACGCACTTCTGCCGGTGGGCTATCTCCGCGAGCAGCTCGGCGAGGAAGCTTTGCAGGCGGCTGCAAACGACGCTGGCGCCGCGCTGGCCCGCGATCTGACCGTGAAGGAGTTCGGGGCTTGCTTCGGCAAGTCGGCTTCGACAGCGCGGCTCTGGTGCGAGCAGGGCAGGGTCGGCGGCGCTTGGAAGCTGAACGGTCGGGAGTGGCGGATCCCGGCGGGGAGCGTCGAGCAGTTCCGACAGGCGCAGGGTGCGCCAGCGCCAGAAGCCGCCCGGCCCGCCGCGGGCCACCTCAGCGATTGGCGTCACGCGCGGAAGGCAGGGTGACGATGGCTGACACAGGGGCTCGTCGGTGCCAGGCCATCACCGGAGATGGTGATCGCTGCAAACGGTACGACACCAGTCCAAACAACCTCTGCCTGGTCCACGATCCCGCCCGGCGCGCGGAGTGGGTGGCGGCCCGCCGCCGGGGCCAGGTGAAGGGCCTCGCGGCCAGTGCGGCGGGCAGGGCGGAGCGCGCGCTACTGAAGCCGACCACGCTCGAGGATCCGCCGCCCCCGCTCGAGCGGACGCTGGAGGGCGTCGTGCGGTTCCTCGCCTGGGTGGCTATGCAGGTGGCCGGCGGCAAGATGGCTCCGAAGCAGGGCTCGACCACGACCTACGCCCTCACGACGCTCCGGGCCGCCCTGGTGGCCCGGGACCTGGAGGACCAGCTCAAGGCCGCGCGGGCGCAACTGGCGGCGGTCCGGGCGTCCCAGAAAGGCGCCGCCTGATGCCGTCGATTGGGAGTGCGATCGCCCAATTCCGGGAGGACGTCGGCGCCCTGGTCGAAGTGCATGCCGGGAAGGTCGGCGTGGATCTCCGGCCGTACCGGGGCCGAACGGTCGCCAAAGTCACAGCGTTCGCGCGGGAGGTGCTGCACTTCGAGGCCACCGGTCAGCAGCAGCAGATCTTCGGGCTCTACTGCGCTCACCGGTTCGTGGCGGTCCGCAGTGCGGTGGGCTTGGGGAAGACTTGGGCGGTGGCGGTCCTGGTGCTCTATCACCTGTACGTCGAGCGCGGCCAGGTCGTCACCTTGGGCGCCAGTGATCGCCAGGTCAAGGAATTGATGTGGGGGGCCATCCGGCAGCTCTGGACCCGGGCCACGCTCCCCGGCGAGCTCTTCCAGCAGTATTTGCGCGTCGATGAATCGACCGGCCAGGTGGCGGTCGGGTTCGTGACGTCTGACCCGTCGAAGCTGCGCGGCTGGCATCACCCCCGGTTGTTCGTGGCCCTCGATGAGGCTCAGGGCGCGCCCGCGTGGACGTTTGACGGGATCATGGCCCTGTGCACGGGCGAAGCCAATCGGGTGGTCGCGATCGGTAACCCGGGGCCGCCGATGGGCCCGTGGTACAACCTCCACCAGAATCCGGCCTGGGCCCGGCTGGTGCTGCGCGCGCTCGATCATGTGAACATCCGGGAAGATCGGGAGGTGGTGCCGGGTGGTCCCTCCCGGGTGTGGCTCGAGCACGTCCGGGCGGAGTACGGCGAGGAGTCCGCGTACTACCGGGCGCTGGTGCTGGGCGAGTTCTCCGAGGAAGTGGGCGAGATGCTCCTGGAGCGCGCCTGGATCGACGCCGCGGTGGAGCGGTGGCAGTCGGGCGCCTTGGAACCGGACGCGCTGCGGGGGGAGTATGTCGCAAGTCTAGATGTAGCGCGTTTCGGAAATGATTCGAGCGCGCTGATCCTTCGGCAAGGCCCCGTCGTGCGCGGGATCGAGCAGTGGCGGCGCTGCGACCTGGTGACGACGGTGGACCGGACGATCGCGACCATGGCGAAGTGGAACGTGCGTATCTGGCCGTTGCAGAGGCCCGCGGTGGGCAGCATCCACCCGGAAGAGATGCGCTGGTTTCAGCCGCCGGATCCGGCCAACGCGGAACTCGCGCAATACGGTCCGCTGCCGCCGGGCCGCTGCGTTATCGATTCCATCGGGGTGGGGAGCGGACCGCATGACATCATGAAACGCCGGGGGTTCATGGTGGAGGAATTTGTGGCAAGCCAGGCGCCCCGTGACCCCGGCAAGTGCATCAACCGGCGGGCCGAGGCGACGTGGCAGCTGCGGCGGCTCTTCCAGGAGGGCACGCTCGCGATGCCCCCGCACGCGGCGCTGATCGAAGAGTTGATGGCGATCACCTGGTTTCAGAATCCGTCGTCGGGCAAGGTGCAGATCGCCGAGAAGCTGGAGGCGCGGAGCCTGTTGGGCCGGTCGCCCGATTGCGCCGATGCGTTGATGATGGTGGCGGAAGATCTGGCGGCGCCGCGGGGCGTCAGGTTCGAGGCGGTCGGCGTGCGGCTGGGATGAGGTTCGAACTAGCCCCGCAAACGACGCTCCATCCACGGCTGCATCATCCGAGGTACAGGCTGCCACTGATCTAGGAACTCCACAATATGCCCGGCCTGGACGACGAAGAGTGTCCGGTCGTTGTCGGCGGCCAATTCATCGAGGTCCTGAAGCGGCTCGCCGTCTGGAGACCGAATGAGGTTGGGCGCAGTGAAGCTCTTTGTGAATCGCACAAATGGAACAGGCTCGATCGCGAGCTCCTCTTCTGCGGCTCCGTGCTCGAGCGAGATACGCTCCAGGGGCAACCGGGCGACGTACAACCTGGCCGTCGTGACCAGGGCGCAACCGAAGAGCCATTCTTTGGTGTTCAGGTATGTGCTGTAGCGTGACTCAGCGAGATAGTGCCCAACCGTCTCGGTGGCATGGATCAACTCTCCACCGACACGCTCGAGCAGCCCTTCGTCAGTTCGAGGCGCGCACCACCGCGCCACGTGACTCGGAGGATCAAATAAGGCCAGACACCACCACTGCTCGAGTTCCGCCTCGGCCGCCGGATCGTCTGCCGGCGGCCGCCGGCTCTGCCAGAGGATTCGAGCTTCTGCCTGTTCCGCAGTGGCGTCGCTGGCTACCAGGAAAACCCACTCCTTGTTGGTCTTGGGACGCTTTACTTCAACAACCATATGGGTCGTATCGCCCGGCAGCTTCAACAGAATGTCGAGGTGCCCTGAGGCGCCGTTGGGATGCCGCCAGGTGAACTCCTCCAGCCGAACCTCCCAGTGGCGAGCCTGCTTACGAACGATTTCCGCAATGGCCATCTGCAGCGGCAGGCCTGAATCATTCACCAGCTTGGAGAGAGCGGCTTGGTTATCCACCGCGCGTTACCGGCGCCCCTTCTTCTCCCGGACGATCAGCTCCCCCGGCTCGACACCGAGGGCGCCGGCGATTGAGTCCAGGGTGGCCAGGGCCACGCCCTCGGTATGGTTGGCGCACATGCGATTGATCGTCACATGGCTGACCCCGGAAAGCCTGGCCAGCTCGCTCTGACTCATGCCTCGTTTCTCGAGGATTTCGGACAGGCGAAACGTTGTGGGCATGCTATTAAGGTGGCGATATAAAGCCAACTTGACAAGACCTAAAGCCCGCTTTATAGTTCCCGGTGTCCCTCTTACCGCAGCTTGACGCTGCAGGAGACACCGATGGCACTCCCACTTACCCAAGAGGCCGCCTACGCGCTGCGCCGCCCGCTGCCGCTGGACGATCCGCAATTCCTCGATGCTCGCCGGGCCTTCTTCCGGCTGCAGGCCGTGCGGGCGCACCTGCAGGCCGCGCTGCGCCAGGCCGCGGAGACGTTGGTCCGGTACGAGGTGGCCGATGTGGCCAGGATGCAGCTCGAGATGGTGGAGGACGTCTTCAAGGAGGTTATTCCCGCGCTGCTCGGCCACGGGGACGGCCCGGTGGCGTCCCGCCTCGCCCGCGTCTGCCTGCAGGTGGAGGAGAGCGGGCACGAGTTCGCCGCCTGCTTGTCGGCGGCCGCAGAGACGTACGAGCTGTACCGGGAGGAGCTGCAGCGGACCGCGGAACTCCGGCCGCACGGCGCCGCGTGATGTCGACCGCCGTCGCATGGTACGCCTTCATCGAGGAGCGCGGCCCGGTCCCGGTCCGCATGGCCGACGGCGAGTTGGCCCTCGAGTACGCGCGCTCACTGTACGGCGATGGGGTGGTCCGCGTCGAGTGGGTCGCGTTCGCCCGGTGGGAGGTCTGGCTCGAGCGGCGCGATCCGACCCCGCTGGCTGGCGCCTCGCTGGCAGTCGCGTTGCAGACCGGCCAAGCCCTCCATGGGGCACGGCTGGTGCGGGTGCAGAGCGTCGGAAGCTATGAAGTCAGCCAAAGAGAGGTCATATGATCGGTAGGTCGAAGGCTCGGAAACGCGATCGGTTGTACTGGCGGGACGGTAGGGCCTGGGGCGATTTCCGGGATTATGCCGACGTCGGCGGCCGGCGCGAGGCGCTCAAGGCGCCGGGCACCGGCCAGGCGAGCAGCGATGAGGACCTCGCCCGGGTGCTGATCGGTCGGCGGCTTGAGGCGCGGGACGGCAAGCGCCGCGGCCGGGTGCTGCACGGGGAGCGGAAAGACGGCACCCTGGCCAGTGTCGCCCGGCTCGATCTCATCGCCAAGGCTGACAGCAAGCAGTTCACCGAGACCCACCTCGCCGCGGTGGACGCCCGGCTCCGCGTCGTGCTGGCGTTCCTGGGCGGTGCAGGGGACCCGGAGGCTCGACAGGTGGACCCGAACACGGTCGGGGTGACACAGGTTCGCGCACTGGTCGCCCATCTCCGCGGTCTCCCGAACGGTCGCGGCGGCACGATGAGTGAGGGCAACACTCGCCACTACCTCAACGCGCTTTCCGGTGTCTACCGCCGCGCGGCCAGCGAGGGATATGTCCCACCGGGCTACAACCCGGTGCAGGCCCTTCTCGAGAAGCCGATCGGCCGCGCGGCTGAGGCGCGGTGGCTGCAGGCGCACGAGGCGGCGCTCCTCCTCGAGACCGCGCGTCGGTACGTCGCCCCGAAGGACGGCACGCCGTTCGCCTACGCGCTGATCGGCTTCTTTTTGCTCACCGGGTGCCGGGAGACGGAGGTGTACGGCGTCGAGCTCGATGATGTGTCCCTGGAGCGCGAGACGGTCACCATTCGCCCGAACCACTGGCGCCGGCTCAAGACCAAAGGCTCGCATCGGGTGATCCCGCTCTGGCCGCAGTTGGCCGAGATCCTCAAGGACTACCTCCGGGGCCCGCACCGGCCGACCGGGGAGTTGCTCTTCCCGAGCTACGCCAACGGCCGGGAAGCGATGCTCACCGACGTTCGGAAGCTGCTCAACCACCTCGCAGTGCGAGCCGGCCTGGCCCGGCCGCGGTGCGACGCGACCGGGAAGCCGCTCAAGAAGGGCGGCTGGCCGGTGTTCGACGCGCCGCTCCGGACGAAGATGTTTCGGCATGGCTACTGCTCAGCGCGGCTGCAGACGCTCGACGGCGATGCGCCAGTCTCGCCCTTCACCGTGGTCCGCGAGCTCGGGCACGGTTCGCCAACGATGGTCAACCGGGTGTACGGCCACCTGGGGACTGTGCGCCATCGGGCGACCGTGCTGGAGTTCCGCGTCGAGCAGCATCAGGCGGCGAAGCTCGCCGACGGGCAGACGGTGGCCGCGCGGATCGCGCTCCTGACACACTGAGCGGCACGACCTCGCGCCGCAGTTGGCACAACGGAGAAGCCCCGCCGGCGGAAATGCTGACGGGGCTTCGTCTTTCAGACATGGGCGATGAGGGGCTCGAACCCCCGACCTCGCGCATGTGAGGCGCGCGCTCTAACCAGCTGAGCTAATCGCCCGGTTTCAGGGGAGGAGGAGGTTAACCGGAACCGCATGAGCGGTCAACGGCCCTAGATCACTCCGCCCCGCCGCAGCCGCCCCAGTGCATCGTGCCGCTCCTCGTGCACCGCGAGCACTTCCGCGGGCGCCACAGTCGCCACTCCGGTCTTGGCCACTTCGATCCCCGCCGCGTAGCTCGCCAGACCGGCCGCCTCTCGCACCGTCGCTCCCGCCGCAAGCGCCGTCGCCACCCACGCGGTGACGGTGTCCCCAGCCCCCGAGACGTCGAACACCTCCCGCGCCAGGCTCGCGATCTGGGTGGTCATCGGGTCCCGTGTCACCAGGATCATTCCCTCGGCGCCTAGCGTGAGGAGGAGATTGTCCACCTCCAGCCGCCCGAGGGCTTCCTGCAGAGCATTTTCCCCCTGCAGATCGAGGGTCGCGCCCAACGCCGCTTCCAGCTCGCGGCGGTTCGGCTTGAACACCGTTGCCCCGGCGTAACTGAAGAAGTTCCGAAACTTGGGATCCACCACGACCGGAATGCCGCGCCGCCGCGCCGCCCCGATGGCAGAGCGGATCAACACCTCGGTAAGCGTCCCCTTGTTGTAGTCCTCCAGCACCAGCGCGTCTGCATCCACCAGGGCCGCGAGAGCCGCGGAGATGAGTCGCTCCTGGTCCTGCCCCTCGACCGGGGTCTCGACCTCCTCGTCGATCCGGACCACCTGTTGCCCGCGGGCGAGCACCCGTGACTTGGTGGTGGTCGGACGCCCGGGGATCGGCACCAGGTACCGGTCCTCGATGCGCGCCGCGGCCAGCTCGGCCCGAATGGTCGCACCGTTGCTATCGTCACCGACGGGGCCCACCAGACGGCAGGTAGCGCCGATGGCCGCGACGTTGGCCGCGACGTTGGCCGCGCCGCCGAGGGCGCTCCGGGTCTCGCGGATGGTCACAACCGGCACCGGTGCCTCCGGAGACAGCCGGTCGGTATCCCCGCTCAGGTAGCGATCGAGCATGACGTCGCCGACCACGACCAGGCGGCGGCTGCGCATCCGGTCCAGGAGCTGAACCAGACGATCCCTCGCGATCGGGGGCGGCGACGGTGTTGGGCAATCGGCCATGAGGCAATGGTAATGTAATCCGCTCGGCCCGGGCCGCGCCGCTATCTTTGTAGCGCGATGATTCCCTCCGCGTTGCGCGTCGAAGCCACCCGCGGCGATCTGGTCGAATCGGTCCACCGCGTCGCCGCCGCGGTGGTGGACGTGGACGGTCGGCTCCTCGCCGCCGCGGACGATCCCGACGTCGTGACTTGGTGGCGATCCGCCGCGAAGCCGTTCCAGGCACTCCCGCTGGTGTTGGACGGCGCCGCCGACCGATTCGGCCTCCCGCCGGACGAGCTTGCCCTCGCCTGCGCGTCCCATTCCAGTGAGCCGCACCACATCGAGGTGGCCAGCCGCTTCATGGCCAGAATCGGAGTGGCCGACAGCGATCTGGCCTGCGGACTCCATACACCGCTCTCGCCCGAGGTGGCCAGGGCAGTGGTGCGAGGGACCGCCAGAATGACGTCCCGCTGGAGCAATTGCTCCGGTAAGCACACCGGAATGCTCGCCCTGGCCAAACACCACGGCTGGCCGCTCGCCGGCTACAACTCGGCGGGGCACCCGGTGCAGCAGCGGATCCTTGAGGAACTGGCGCGGTGGACCGGCATCCAGCCCTCGAAGCTGCTCCAGGCGGTGGACGGCTGCGCCGCGGTGTGCTTCGGGCTTCCGCTCCGCGCCATGGCGCTGGCCTATGCGCGGCTCGGCGTGGCGGTGGAGGCCGGGCCCCAACGCGTCACCGCGGCAATGATGAGCCACCCTTGGCTGATCGCCGGCACCGGCCGGCTCTGCACCGAGCTCATGGCGGCGTGGCCGGGGCGGGTGATCGCCAAGATCGGGGCCGAGGGCATCTACTCCGCGGCACTCCCGCAACTCGGTTGGGGCGTGGCGCTCAAGGTGGAGGACGGGGACATGCGCTCCTCCGGCATCGCGCTCCTGGAGGTTCTGAAACAGGCGCTCGCGCGGCTGGCCCCCCAAGCGGCGGCAGAGTTTCCCGAGGGGACGCTGGCGGGACAGGCTCGCCAACCGATTCTCAACACCCGGGGCACCGAGACCGGCGAGGTTCGTCCGGCCGGTGTACTGCGATTCTTCGATGCCTGAGGCGCGGAGTTGGTTGGCTCCCGGAGGCCCCGTCTCATGAGCTTGGAGACGCTCGATGGGCCGACTCGCGCGCTGGTGTCACTGGCAGCCGCCATTGCCACGGGCGGTGAGCCCTCGGTGGAGCTGGAATGCCGGCATTGCCTGGACGCCGCCGTCCCCGCCGCCTGGGTGGACGAGCTGCTGCTTCAATCGGTGCTCATGATCGGCTGGCCCCGCGCACTCACCGGTGCGGCGGTGTGGCGGCGGGTCGGCGCGCCGTATCCGGAACCGGGAGAGGACGGCACCGACTACGGCCGTGCGGCCGAATGGCGGACCCGGGGAGATGCCGTATGCCGCATCATCTACGGCGCCAGTGACCAGCGGCTCCGGGACAATGTGCTCGCGCTTCACCCGGCTCTCCATGCCTGGATGGTCACCGAAGGGTACGGCCGGACTTTGGGCCGAGCCGGACTGGACCTGGCCCGGCGGGAGCTCTGTGTCGTGGCGCAGGTGGCGGTGCAGGGGGCGGAACGGCAGCTGCATTCGCATCTACGGGGAGCGCTCAACGCCGGCGCCTCGCCCGGTGTCATCACTCAGGCGCTGGAAGCGGTGCGCCCGCTCCTGGGTGCGCGCGAGGCGGAGCAGGCGGCGTCTCTCTGGGAACGGATCCGGAAATGAGCTTCATCGATCGAGCGGTCGTGCGCGTGGTGGCGGGCACCGGTGGCTCCGGCGCCGCTTCCTTTGCGCGCTTCAAGTACGTGCCAAAGGGTGGCCCCGACGGCGGAGACGGTGGCCGCGGCGCCACCATCTACCTCCGGGGCGACGCCAATCTTGCCACGCTGCTCGACTACCGCTACCGCTCCGAGTGGAAGGCGGAGCGGGGGCAGCATGGCAAGGGAAAGACGATGACCGGCGCCTCCGGGAACGATCTCTACCTCCCGGTTCCTCCAGGGACGGAGGTGCGCGATGCCGTCACCGGCGAGCTCATCGGAGAAGTGTTGAAGGCCGGGGACGAGCTGCTGGTGGCCAAGGGAGGCAGAGGAGGGCGGGGGAACGCCCGATTCGCCACCGCTACCCACCAGGCTCCCCGCGAGTGGGAACCGGGCGAGGAAGGGCAGGATCGCCAGATCGAGCTGATTCTCAAGCTCATCGCGGACGTGGGGCTGGTCGGGGAGCCGAATGCCGGAAAGAGCAGCCTGCTCGCCGCCATTTCCGCCGCGCGTCCCAAGATCGCCAATTATCCGTTCACCACTCTCGAGCCCAACCTCGGTGTGGTCGGTCTGAGCGATTCCCGTTCCTTCGTCGTGGCGGACATCCCCGGGATCATCGAGGGCGCGCATGAGGGCAAGGGGCTCGGCCTCAAGTTCCTGCAGCACGTGGAGCGGACCCGGGTCCTGGCGTTCCTGATTCCGGTGGACAGCCCCGACCCGCAAGGGGTCTACGAGGGCCTCCGGCACGAGGTTCGGGCATACAGCGAACAACTCTACGAAAAGCCCCACGTGGTGGTGCTGTCCAAGCGGGACCTGCTGCCCTCCGACGCGGAATTGCCCGTCGTCCGAGCGCCCGAGTCGAGGGGAAGCCCGGCGGTCTCGAGTGCTGCGCGAAGCGGACTCGACGGCTTGAACGCAATACTGTGGGAACTCGTCGTCGAGGCGCGCCGGGAGGAAGCCGCCCGCGCGGCGTTCGCGGACGAGGCGGATGGCTGAGCTTCCCGCCGCGGAGCGCGAAGGGTACCTGACCCTCGCGCTGGTTCCCGGCATCGGCGCGGCGCGGCTCAGCGCTCTGATCGAACGATTCGATTCGCCGAATGGCGCCCTCGCGGCGCCGTTCGCGTTACTGCGTACCGTCCCGGGGATTTCGCGGGCCGCGGCCACGGCCATCGAGCAGGCCGACCGCAGGGCCACTCGCCATATCCTCGACGCCCTCGCTCGATGTAGCGGCCACCTGCTGGTACCCGGCGACAGCCGCTTCCCCGCCGCGCTCGAGGTTATCCCGGAACCGCCGACCTGCCTCTTTGCCCAGGGCAATGTCGACCTGCTCCAGCGCCCGGCGGTGGCGATCGTCGGGAGCCGGGATCATTCCTTGTACGGACGGGAGGTCTGCCGGGCGCTGGCGCGTGCCGCCGCCGAAGCGGGACTCGTGGTGGTAAGCGGGATGGCCCGAGGATTGGATGCGGTGGCGCATGTGGGGGCGCTGGAAGCGCCCGGCGCCACCATTGGGGTCCTCGGCAACGGGCTCGGGGTCATCTACCCCGCGGCCAATCGGGAGCTGTACAATGACGTCGGATCCCGCGGTCTCCTGCTCACCGAGTTCCCGCCGGGAGAGCGTCCCAGCGCCGGGAGCTTTCCGAGGCGGAATCGGCTCATCAGCGGTTTGGCGCGGGTGACCATCGTGGTCGAGGCGGCAGTCGCCTCCGGTGCGCTCCAGACGGTGGCGTGCGCCCTGGAGCAGGGGCGGGAGGTAATGGCGGTGCCGGGCCCGATCACCAGCCCAGTCTCGGCGGGTACCAACCGCCTGATTCGCGATGGCGCGGCACCGCTGCTCGAGCTGGACGACCTGCTGGCGCACTTCGCGGAGCTGACCCGCCCACCCGGGGCGGTCGGCTCGCCTGCCGTTCCGAACCTGGCTCCGCTCGAGGGCCGCCTCGTCAACGCGCTTTGGGCCGGTCCCTGCCGGGCGGAGGAGCTGGTCGAGGCGTCGGGTGCCCCGGTCTGGGCCGCTCTGGACGCGCTGTCCGGTCTGGAGC
>JBGPVQ010000003.1:0-24232 GCA_041491785.1 Gemmatimonadota bacterium
CGCTTACCGAGCTCAACGCGGTGGCGAAGGCGTGGCTGGGAGCCGGCGCGCCGGTGATCCTGGTCAGCACTCCCCAAAAGAACCGTGCCGCGATTCCGGCCCCGGCGGAGCTGCTGGGCCTCTTTGCCGCGGTCAAGCGGGCCGACATCCCCGCCTACACCGAGACGGTGTCCGCCGAGGCACTGGTTCCCGGGACGCTTGCCCTCGCGGCGATCACCGCCGAACGGCGCGACTCGGCGCTGGGTACGGTGGAGTGGACCCTTGCGAACGGAGTGCACGTCGTCCTCAAGCCCACCGATTTCAAGGCCGACGAGCTCCTGATGAACGCGTTCAGCCCGGGGGGCTTTTCACTCGCATCCGACAGCCTCTTGGGCAGCGCCCAGTTCGCGGCGCAGCTGGTGGGATTGAGCGGACTGGGATCGTTTTCCGCCGTGGACCTCCAGAAGAAGTTGGCCGGCAAGGCGGTCGGCGTCTCTCCCTACATCGGGTCCTACGACCAGGGCCTTTCGGGGCGGACCTCGCCCAAGGACGCGGAGGCCCTGTTTCAATTGACCTACCTCAATTTCACCGCGCCCCGGCTCGACACCGCCGCGGTAGGGGCGTTCCTGAGCAACGTCCGCGCCGCGCTGGCCAACCGGAGCGCCAGTCCGCAGGCGGCGTTTCAGGATACGCTGGTGGTGACGCTGGCGCAGCACCACCGCTGGGCCAGGCCGGTGAGCGCGGCACTGGTGGATGAAATTCACCCGGAGGCCGCCCTGGCGTTCTACAAGGATCGGTTTGCGGACGCGGCCGGATTCACCTTCTTCCTAATCGGCACCTTCAACCTCGATTCGATCCGTCCGCTGGTGCAGCGCTACCTCGGCAATCTGCCGGTCAAGGGCTCGCCCGATCGGGCGGCGGATCCCGGGATCAAGCCGCCACCCGGCGTGGTCGAGCGCACCGTCGTCAAGGGCATCGAGCCCAAGAGTCAGACTGCGCTGGTATTCACCGGGCCGGGCAAAGCAACGCAGGGGGAGCGCGCGGCACTGAATGCGCTGGGCGACATTCTGGAAATCCGGCTCCGGGAGGAGCTGCGCGAGGAGCTGGGTGGTACCTACAGCGTCGGGGTCAACGCCGGACTCACCAAGATTCCGAGGGAGGAGTACCGGGTCGTGATCACCTTCGGCTCCGCGCCGACCCGGGCGGACAGTCTGGTGCGCGCGGTCTTTGCCCAGATCGACACCCTGCAGGCGTCCGGGCCCAAGGCCGAGGACCTGTCCAAGGTGAAGGAGACCGCCGTGCGGAGCCGCGAAACCGATCTCCGACAGAACGGATGGTGGCTCCAGCTGCTGGTTGGAGCGCGCCGGGAGGGCGGGGACCCGGCTGCCCGTCTGGCGCTGGATGCCGAACTGGCGCGGCTCACACCCGAGGTCCTCCGCACCGCGGCCGCTACCTACCTCGATCGCTCCCGGTTCGTCCGCGTCACCCTGCTGCCCGAGGCGGCCAAGCCATGAGACCGGCCCTCGTGCTTCTGCTCCTCGTCGCCGCGGCGACGCCGGCCGCCTCGCAGAACGCCGACACCGCGCTGGTGCGCCGGGTCGATTCGCTGTTCGGCGCCTGGAGCCGGACCTCGACCCCGGGCTGCGCGGTCGGAGTGGACCGGAACGGCGCTCCGCTGATCCGCAGGGCGTACGGCATGGCGAACCTCGAGACCGGAACCCCGTGGACCGTTGGGACCCTTTCGGAAAGCGGCTCGGTGGCCAAGCAGTTCACCGCTGCCGCGCTGGTGCTGCTGGCCCGCGACGGAGTCCTGACGCTCGACGACGACATTTCCCGGTGGATCCCCGAGGTGCGCGGCTTCGGCAAGAAGATCACGATTCGGAATCTGCTTACCCATACCAGCGGGATTCCCGACCGCTACACCCTGCACGAGGTTGAGGGCCGGCCCGCCGGCGAGGTGGATCACACCAACGCGGAGGTGATCGATGTCGTCTCGAGGCTCCGCGAACTCAACTTCGATCCCGGGGAGGACTACGAGTACAGCAACACCGGGCTGATCGTGGCCGCCACGCTGCTGGAGCGGGCCAGCGGGAAATCGCTCGAGGCGTTCACCGACGCCAGGATCTTCAAGCCCCTGGGCATGGAGAGCACTCGCTGGCGGGAGGACCACCGCGTGGTGGTGCCGGGGCGCGCCTCCGCCTATTCGGGCACGTCGGCGTCGGGGTTCCGGAACGACCACCCCTTCACCCGCGTCATCGGAAGCGGCGGATTGCTCACCACTGTCGGGGATTTCCTCAGGTGGGAAGCCGCTCTGCAGAGCGGAGCCGGGCCCTGGGGCGCGGTGCGGGACTCGCTCGAGCAGGTGGGCCGACTCAACGACGGCACCGAGCTCGACTATGCGCTTGGGGTCGGGGTAGGGCAGTGGCGCGGGGTCAGGAGCATTTCGCACACCGGCTCGACCGGCGGATACCGCGCCGGCCTCTATCGATTCCCCGATCAGCAGGTGGCGGTGGCACTCCTCTGCAATCTCGGAAGCGTCAATCCGGGGGCGGTGGCGCAGCGGGTGGCCGCGGTGGTCCTGGGGCCGGCCCTGGGGCCGGTGGAGCCGGAGCCCGCCGGTGTCGTGGTGGACTCCGCCGCGCTGGCCGGACTGGCGGGAGCCTATCATTCCCCGCGGACCGAGGAGGTGCTGATTCTCTCGGTGGTCAAGGGAGCGCTGGTGGACAGCATGGCGGGGACCACCGGGCTCATTCCGCTGGGACCGGGGCGTTTCAAGTATCGTGGCAGCGCGCGCACCCTGACGGTGCTCCCCGCGGCGGCCGGCGGCGCAGGGGGGCTCCGGGTCGAAGGGCCCAATGCCCGCGCGGTGGAGTACGTCGCGG
Organism: Gemmatimonadota bacterium; assembly: GCA_041491785.1. GTDB lineage: Bacteria > Gemmatimonadota > Gemmatimonadetes > Gemmatimonadales > GWC2-71-9 > JABFSM01. The sequence continues at coordinate 2,862 of JBGPVQ010000003.1, forward strand.
TGCCCAGACCCAATGCGGACGCAGCCCAGGTGGCGGCGTACGCCGGCGAGTATCGGAGCAGGGAGCTCGGCACCCGGCTTCGGCTCTCGGTGATCCGGGACACCCTCCGGCTGGACCGCGCCTGGCGGGAATCGATTCCATTCAGGCCGCTCTATCGCGACGGCTTCGACGCGGGTGGCAACGGAATCGTGCGGTTCGAGCGAGACGCCCGCGGCCGGATCACCGGTTTTGTGCTCTGGGCCGGGCGAGTCCGCCACCTGCGGTTCGAGCGGGTGGCGCAGCGGTAGCACTCACCCACAGCGAGTACCGGGAGCATCATGACCGCGTCACCGCGCTACGACCGCCCCGACCCGTCGGAATTCGCCCCGTTCTACGCCGCTTACATCGCGGGGGTGCCCGACGGTGATCTGCTCGCCGGGATGGAGCGGCAGGTCGCTGAAACCGTCGGCGTGTTGCAGAAGGTGCCGGAGGAAAGGGGAAACCACGCCTACGCGCCGGGAAAGTGGACGCTCAAGGAAGTGATCGGGCACATCACCGACGCGGAGCGGGTGTTCTCCTACCGGGTGCTCCGGATCGGACGGGGGGATCAGACCCCGCTGCCGGGCTTCGACGAGAACGCCTGGGCTCCCCAGTCGGGGGCCCGGAACCGCACCCTGGCCGATCTGGTGGATGAGTTTCGTGCGGTGCGGGCCTCCACGCTGGCGCTCCTCCGGCATTTGCCGGCTGAGGCGGTCACTCGTCGGGGGACGGCCAGCGGGAAGGAGATCAGCGTGCGGGCGCTGGCCTGGATCACTGCCGGGCACGAGCGGCATCACCTCAAGATCATCCGCGAGCGATATCTTTCCTGACCGCGGTGGGCCCGACGAGGGCCGACCCGACACCATGACCGACTTACTAGAACCCATTCGGCGGGCCCTGCAGGGCCGCTACCACGTTGAGCGACTGCTCGGCGAGGGGGGCATGGCCATCGTCTACCTGGCCCGCGACGAGCGGCACCATCGCCGGGTGGCGGTGAAGATTCTGCGGCCGGAGCTGGCCCAGTCGGTGGGGGTCGAGCGGTTCGGCCGCGAAATCGAGATCGCCGCGCGGCTCAACCATCCCCACATCCTCCCGCTGCTCGACAGCGGCGCCCTGGAGCTGGGGCCCGGCTGGCCCGCCGCCGCCTACTATGTGATGCCGTACATCGAGGGCGAATCGCTCCGCGACCGCCTGGCGCGGGATGGCCGGCTGCCGATCGGCGAGGCGCTCCGGCTGACCCGCGAGATCGCCGATGCGCTGGACCACGCCCACCGCCACGGGGTGGTCCACCGGGACATCAAGCCGGAAAATGTGCTGCTCTCCGAAAATCACGCGGTGGTGGCCGACTTCGGCATTGCGCGGGCGCTCGACGAGGCGGCGGGCGCGATCAGCCGGACCGGGCAGGCCATCGGTACCCCGGCCTACATGAGTCCGGAGCAGATCACCGGCGAGCGCACGGTCGACGGCCGGACCGACATCTACGCGCTGGCCTGCACCCTCTACGAGATGCTGGCGGGGAAGGCCCCCTGGGGCGGGCTCACGGTTTCGGCGGCACTGGCCAAGCGCCTCGCCGGGCCGGCACCCCGCATCCGGACGCTGGATCCGTCGGTGCCGGCGGCGGTGGATGAGGCGCTGGCCCGGGCCCTCGCACTGGAGCCGGAGAACCGCTTCGCCACCTCCGCGGAGTTCGGCGCGGCGCTGGCCCTGTCCGCGGGCACGCCGCCGGCGGGGGGACGTACCACCCGTCGACTGGCGGTCCGAGCCGCCGCGGTCGTGGGCGTGGTGCTGGCGCTGGGGTTCGGGCTGATCCGGCTGGCGCGCCCCGGGCACGCCGACGCAATCACCGCCCTCGCCATCGCACCGGAGCCGGGTGACAGTGCCACGGCCTACCTCAGCGAAGGCGTCCTGGACGCGGTGGCCAATCTGTTGCGCCGGATCCCCCAGCTCCGCCTCACGGCGCCGAGTCTGGTGGCGCAGCTCCGGCGGCAACAGCCGGAAATGACCGCCGAGGAGCTGGGCCAGCGGCTCAAGGTCGGCGCCATTCTGACCTGGTCGCTCCGGCATACCGGGGACTCGCTCCACCTGAGCGCCGAGCTGGTTCGAGTGCCGGGCGGCACCCTGCTCTGGAACGCCCGGTTCGGGCGGTCCTTCGCCGAGGTCGCCTCCATCCAGGGTGAAGTGGCCCGGATGGTCGCGGATTCACTCCGGCTGCAGCTCACGGGGAGCGAAATCGCGTCCATGGGCCGGCGCCCGACGGCGAGCGCCGCGGCGTATGACTTGTACCTTCGCGGGCGCCGGTTCTCGCTCCGCGGCGTGCCGCTCGGTGCGAAGGACGCCCACCTCCTGATGGACTCGGCGGCCTACTATGGGCGGGCCGCCATCGCCCTGGATTCGAGCTTCGCGCAGGCCTACGGACTGCTGGGGACCTATTACTTCGTCGTCGCATTCCGGGGCTGGGGCCCGTTCCAGGCGTACGTCGACTCCACGATAAGGTCCGAGGTGCGGGCACTCGCGAGCGACAGCACGCTGGGCGATCCCTGGGTGAACATGATCAGCACGGCCATCTACCTCGACGATGACTGGCCCGCGGCCCAGGAAGCGGCGACCCGGGCGCTCCGATTGAGCTCCCACGATGCCCAGGTGCTGCAGTTTGCCGGAATCGTGATCGGGGAGGTGGAGGGCCGGGTGGATTCGGCCATCAGGCTGCTCCGGCGCGCGGAGGAGCTGGAGCCGTCGATTCCCAATTTGAACACGCTGGGCGATCTCTACATGCGGGCCGGACGCTTCGACTCCGCCGTCGGATTGCTCCGCAGCGCGCTCGAGCTCGATCCCAGCGTGCCGGGACCCCGCCGCCGCCTCATTCAGAGCCTCGAGCGCTTGAAGCGGTTCGATGACGCCATCGCGGCTCGGCGGCAGGGTGGCGATACCGCGGCCGCCCTGGCCTACGCGCGGGGCTTTGCCGAGGGAGGAGAAGCGGGCTACGAACGGGTGCGGCGGCAGGATCTCGAGCGCCAGCTGGGGCCGCTGCTCCCGCCGATTTCACGGCCCTATAAGCTCCCCGATGACACGGTGCCCCAACTCCGGGAAGAGCGGATCGTGGCACTCTACGCCCAGCTGGGGCAATGGAATCAGGCAATGGACTGGGTGCTCAAACTCCGGGAGCGGCGGCCCCGGCGCTTCCGCTTGATCGTCACCAACCCGCTGTACGACGGGCTCCGGAGCGATCCGCGCTTCCTCCCGCTGGTCAAGGCGGAGGGGCTGGAGGGGCTGCTGCCCCGCCGCCCCTAGACGCACACCCGGCGGAATTCGCGCTTCACGAACCCCGCGTCGGTGATCTCCTTGAAAAAGTCGTCGAGGTAGCCGGTGGCGGTCTTGAGCCGGCCGGGATCGATCCCCTTGATGCCGGTGAGCTGCGCGTAAATCTCGGCCTTCTTGGCCTTGAAGATCTCGACCACAGTTGCCAGCGTCTCGGCGGAATGGCACCCCCCGCGATACAGCCGATCGGTCACCCGCTTGATCGGCAGCCGGTAGTCGGGGTGGGCGTAGGGCGCCTCCACCAGGCCGGACCAGTCGAAGTCGTAGGCCATGGGGAAGTAGTTCATGGAGGTATCGGTCTGCACGATGCGGTAGTTGTGCAGCATGGAGAGGGAGAAGTCGGTGTTGCCGATCATATACTGAAAAATGTCGGTGATGGCCATCTGCTTCTCGTCCATGTCCGCGGCACCGCCGCCCTTCTGCATCAACACCTTGCCCTTGTTCCGCTTGGCCATGTCGCTCTCCTCCTCGGTCCAGAAGCCGGGACGGATGATGGTGAACGCGGGGTCGGCCGAGTCGAGCCAGGTAATCGTGGCCAGTCGGGCGCGGAGGCTCAGCGGAGTGAGCAGGTTATACATCCCGTAGACGGCGGACTCCACATACACGTTCTGGGCGTAATTCTCCCCCTTCTGGCAGTGGGTGGTCAGCTTGAGCGACCCCATGCCGGAGAACGCGGTGCCCTTGGTCTTTTCCTTGTCGAAGCGGACCTTAAGCGGGGGGACGGCACAGGTGGAGGCCTTGAGCCGGTAGTGGCCCCGAGTGTTGAGAGTGACATCCAGCGAGACGGTGTCGCCCTTCTCGCCGAGGAAGCGGAGCTTGGCGGGATAGCGCTTGGTGCTCAGCGAATCGCGGTCCTTGAATACGGTCTTGAAGTCGGCCTGCAGCCACATCACCAGCGGATCGGTGCTCCGGAAGAGCCGGTGCGGCCGGCTGGTGGAGTCGGCCTGGCGGGCGTGGAGCGGGCCAGCGGAGAACGAGAGTGCCGCGAGCAGGAGGCCCGGGGCGGTGCGGAGCAGGGCGGCCATTTCAAGTCCTGGCGTGAGAGCGGATTCGATGATACCGCGCCCGAAGGCTCTCCGCGAGGGGCGCGCCCGGGCGATGGTACTATTATGCGGGCCCGGCTTCCGAGCCCCTAGCCCCTAGCCCCTAGCCTCCTGACATGCATCTCAATCGTCCGACCGTTCTCGCGTCGCTGCTTGGTGCCCTCTTCTGCGCCCCTCCGGCGCCGGGCGATGTCCCCGCGCCGGCGGGCGCCGCGGCCAAGCCGACACTGTTGGTGTTCATCACCGTGGACCAGATGCGGGAGGACTACCTGGACCGGTGGCGCTCGCAGTTCACCGGTGGCTTCAAGCGGCTGCTGGATCGGGGCGCCTTCTTCACCAACGGCCACCAGGACCACGCCATCACCGAGACGGCGCCGGGCCACGCCAGCACCATGTCGGGACGGTTCCCGCGGAGCACCGGGATCACCCGGAACGTGGCCGGGGTCAACGACGCCAACTCCCCGCTGATCGGCGCGACCGAATTCGGGGCGTCCCCCTTCCGGTTCCGGGGAACCACCCTCACCGATTGGCTCACCGCCGCCGACCCGCGGACCCGCGCGCTCTCGGTATCCTACAAGGATCGCGGGGCCATTCTGCCGATCGGCCGGTCGAAGCAGCAGGTCTACTGGTACTCGTCGGGCACCGGCAGCTTCACCACCAGTCACTGGTATCGCGACACGCTTCCCGACTGGGTCAAGGCGTTCAACGCGCGCCGGCTCCCCCAGAGCTACGCCGGAATGTCGTGGGATCTGGTTCTGCCGGCCGCGGACTATCCCGAGCCCGACAGCGTCGCGGTGGAAGCCGGGGGCCGGGGGTTCTTGTTCCCCCACCGCCTTTCCGCCAACGCGGACACTGCGGCGGCGCAGCTGCCCGGCTTCCCCTTCATCGATGCGGTGACCGCGGCACTGGCGCTCGATGGAATTCAGTCGCTCGGGATCGGGCGGGGGCCGGAGACCGATGTGGTGGCGGTGTCATTCTCCGCGACCGATCTGGTGGGCCACCGCTACGGCCCGGATTCCCGGGAGATTCACGACCAGGTAGTCCGCCTCGACCGGACCATCGGCACATTTCTCGACTCACTCTACAAGCTCAGGGATTCGAGCCGGGTGATCATCGCGCTGACGGGGGATCACGGGGTGTACCCGTTCCCCGAGCTCAACAACGGCCGCCTCACGCCGGCGCCGCTCCGAGTGGATGTTCGCCCCGCCCAATCCGCGATGCAGCGGGTGGTTCAGGCCGGCGGCGGAACCCCGAACGGGATCGATTTGGAGAGCGGCGCCTTGTTCGCCGACCGGGACTCGCTCAAGGTGACCAACGAAGTGCTCCGCGCGGCGGTGGATTCCTTCCTGGCCACCGCGCGGCGGATCCCCGGGGTGCTCCGGGCCGACCGCTTTGCCGATTTGGCCAAGGCCGATTTCGCCAAGGACTACGTGGCGCGCCGCTGGGTCCAGATGTTCCCGCCCGACCTGCCGGTCCAGGCGGTGATCACCCTCACGCCGGGGAGCTACTGGTGGTACTACAACATCGCCCAGCACGGGACGCCGCACGATCTCGATACCCACGTGCCGATCATCTTCTTCGGGACCCCGTTCAAGCCGGGCCGCTATGCGCAGTTCGCGCGGACGGTGGACATGGCCCCGACGCTGGCCCGGGTGCTGGGCGTGGCGCCGGCCGAGCCGCTCGACGGGCGGCCGCTCACCGCGGCCATCAAGTGACCGCCGGGACCTGGCTCGGCGCGCGGGGGGCGGCGGTCGCCGCGGCGGTGATGCTCGGGGTGCTGGCCGGCAGCGCGTCGGCGCAGGCCGCCAGGGGTATCCAGCACGGCCTCCGCCCCGCCGGGGGTCGTTTCGTGATCCGGAACGCGCTGGTCATCGAAGGGAATGGCACTCCGGCCTCCGGTCCCTTCGATATCGTCATCGAGGGCAACACCATCGCGGATCTGGTGGCGCTCGATCCGGTGGCGCTCAAGGCCGGCCGAGCCCGCCGTCCGGCGGCGGACGCGGAGATCGACGCGACGGGCAAATACGTGATGCCGGGGCTCATCAATCTCCACGCGCACGTGCAGGACGAGCGGGGCGGGATTCCCCAGCCGCTGGAGTACCAATTCAAGATCTGGCTCGCGTCGGGCGTCACCAGCGTGCGCGACGTGGGCAGCAACACCCGCCAGACCCTGGACCTGAGGGCCCGGAGCGCAGCGGGCACGCTCGCGGCGCCACGGATTTTCGTCTACGCCCTGTTCGGCGGCGGGGGTGACGCGGTGGAAACCCGCGGCATCCGTAGCCCCGAAGACGCCCGCGCCCGGGTCCGGGCCTTGAAGACGCTGGGGGCCGACGGGATCAAGATTCTGGGCATCGATCGGGATCTCATGCAGGCGATGGAAGACGAAGCCCACAAGGTCGGGCTGCCCATCGCCCACCACGCCGGGGTCGAAGAGACCAACGCCTGGGACGACGTCAAGTTCGGCACCCGGAGCATCGAGCACTGGTACGGAGTGCCCGACGCGGCGCTGGCCGACGGGGTGCAGCACTTTCCCTCGAGTTACAACTACAACGACGAGGTGGACCGCTTCCGCTGGGCCGGCCGGCTCTGGCGGGAAACCGATCCGGAGCGACTGGGCAAGGTGCTTCAGGCGATGGTGGACGCCAACGTCGCCTGGGACCCCACGCTGGTCATCTACGAGGCCAGCCGAGACCTGCAGCGGGCCCAGAATCAGCCGTGGTTCAAGGACTATCTGCACCCGACGCTGGAGGAGTACTTCAAGCCTAACCCGGCCAACCACGGGTCCTACTTCATCGGGTGGAGCTCGACCGACGAGGCCTACTGGAAGGAGAACTACCGGATCTGGATGGCGGCGCTGCGCGATTTCGAGCGGCGGGGCGGGGTGATCGGAGTGGGAGAGGACGCGGGGTTCATCTACGAGCTCTACGGCTTTGCGCTGATCCGCGAACTCGAGCTGCAGCAGGAAGCCGGCTTCCACCCGCTCAAGGTGCTGCAGCACGTCACCCTGAATAACGCGAAGATTCTGGGGATGGAGGATAAGATCGGCCGGGTGCGCCCCGGGCACCTGGCGGACCTACTGGTGGTGAACGGGAATCCGCTCGAGGACTTGAAGGTGCTCTACCCGACCGGAACCGAGACCATCCGTGACGGCAAGGCGGTCCACACCGGAGGGGTCGAGTGGACCATCAAGGACGGGATCCCGTACCACGGGCCCACGCTGCTCCGGGAGGTGAAGGAGCTGGTGGCGGCGGCGCGGGCGGCAAAGAAGAACTGAACCTGCCGGCCCCCCGGCCGCGAACACTCACGCCCGTGCCTGCACCTGAGCGATGCCGCTGAAGCGGGCCTACCGCGAAGCGGGGGGGACTCCGAGGAGGGTCGGGCGGAGCTGTGCTCAAGGCGTAATCGTCAGGGTCGCGCTCTTGGAGTTGAATGGCCCGTACGACGCAGTGACTTGCGCGGAAGTCGCCTGGGTGATCTGCCGAGTGGTTACCGGGAACGTCGTGGAAGTTGCTCCGGCGGGAATGGTGAGTTGCGCCGGCACACTGACCACCGGTCTCTGCCTGACCCCGGTGAAATGGTTCGCGCCGCCGGGTCGCCGCTGGTGAGCTTACCCGTGAGCGCGAGGATGAAACCGCCTGCCGGGGCCGGCCCGGTGAGATGAATCTCGGCGGTTGCTGCCGTTCCCCCCGACACACTGGACGGACTCAGCGTCAGCGAGGCCAGCGCTGGCGGCAGCACAATGCGCCGGACGCTCTTTGACGGCGGGACCACATCAGCGGCAGAGGCGGGCGGGTTACCCGGGACCCATCTCCAAGCGGTGATGTCAGCGAAGGGCGGACTCGTCACGGCATTGGGGTTAGCTGCCACCGAATTGGTCTGCACGACAAGGCTCGCGGTTCTCTTCCCTTGCGGAATCCGCACTCCGCTCTGCGGCTCGGCGCGCTCGGCGGCCGCCGAAGGGTGATTCGGCGGCCAGTGGGCCAGTGCCGCGGAGGGTATCAAGACCAGGACTGCGAGAAGATTTCGACTCATGATCGATCCCCCCTTCTGCGCCGGTTTCTCAGGGGCGCGCGGTCCGGCCCCCCGGCTCGATGAGTCGTAGTACTTGTAACTGGAGCGGCCTGTCCCACAGAACCTCGGCGTGATTCAGCTTGGTGGTGAAATGGGTGGACCAGGGTAAGCGGGCTCGCGCGTCGCTGACCAGGCCGTCGCCCGCACCGACCGTCACCTCTGGCACGAAATCGCGGATGCCGTCGAGCACGGGCGAGATCGGCGTGAGCTCGACCGGCTTGACCCGCCAGACAAAGTAGGTGGTCACTCCCCGGAGCTGGGGAACCGCGCTCATCGCATCGAACATCCAGGCGTACAGCCGGTAATAGGTCGGGTTGGTACCACCGAAGGTGTAATACTTGACGCCCGGCATGGGGGCCTCGCCGTTGGTCAGGTCACGCAGCAGCGGCCCGTCGGGGATCAACTCGCGGCTCTCGAAGTCCACCAGAATCTTGCTGAGTGGACGCATCGCCTCGGTGACGAGGTCCTTGAGCTGCGGTTTGAACGCGGCGGTGACGATCTGAGGAACGCAGCAGTCGAGCAGGTCCACCGTTTCGGCAGCCATCCGGCCCGGGTACCGGCCCAGCTCGGTGCCCTGGTGCGGAGAGTTCAAGGTGACGACCCACCTGACTCGTTCCATTCCCGGCAAGGTCCGCTGTTCCTTGAGCAGCTTCCGGATCAGCAACCCGCCCCGGCTGTGCCCGATCAACGCCACCGGCGGCGGCGCGCCGGGATTCCGGTCCCGACTCATGTTCAACACCTGCCCAACCATCTGCGCGGCGGAGCTCCAGGCATCGGCGAGCGAAGTTCCCGGCTGGCTCCAAGTCGCGACGGTGAATCCTTGCTGAGCAAGGAAATCGAACCAATTGTGCTGACGGTCCCACCCGGGCTGGTCGTTTCCATAGAGCCAGGGAGAAAGGCCAATCTTGTAAATGCCGGCATTCGGTTTGTCGTGAGTGTCGCCAACCCGGTTCTCCCCAGGCTGGACCGAGTAGTCGTAGGCGTAACCGACATTCGACGGCTCGGTCCAGGTCTTGAGGCTCTGATGCAGGCCGTGCACCAGGATGATCACCGGACGGGTGGGATCCTGGCTGCAGGAGATCCGCCCCAGCGACCGCAAACCTCCGGGGGCCATCGCTCGACTCTGAGGACAATAGGCTTCTGAGGAGGCCGCCTTGGTCCGGTCGACCAACGGGGGCACCCGGACCTGTGCAGCCAGGGGAGCGACCGCCATCGTGCCCATGCCGAGCACCAGTCCGACCATCGTCGGCCGGAACCGACCGGTCAAACTCAGCCGCGTCATGGCGCGACACTCACTTTCAATTGGGTTGGCTTGGGTGCGGGCATGAACACCCGATCGTGGGCATCCCCGACCGGCACCACCGTCAGCGAATAGCTCCCGGCGGTCGGCCAGATCAGGCTGATGACAAACTCCTTGGAGGGGTCAAAGGTGCAGGTGCCCTTGCTCTGGGCGGGCAGCCAGGTGCAGGCCGTGCTTCTCCCCGCATCGGGCGCCGGGGTAGCACCGCCGGTCCAACTCACCTGGTATTTCACCCGGCTGTTGTAGGGATAGCAGCTCGGCATGGTCACCTTGTGGTCGGTCCGCATTCCCACCCGAGCCGGCCCGACGCTCTGGACGCTCGCAACCAGGGCATTGGAGCCGCCCGGCGCCAAATCACGGAACCAGAGGTGCTTGTGCTCGGGGTTCATCAACTGGGTCCGGTACGAATTGCCGACGATCTTGCCGAGCACCAGGGCCTCGGCCCGGAGCTCGACTCCCCAGTCCAGGTCGGCGCTGAGGACGTGATTCTCCTCAATGGTGGAGGCCCCGCCCGCCGTCTGAGCGCCGGCGGCCGCGGCGCACCCGGAGGCGACGCCCAGCAGATACGGCTGAGGGCCGACTCGTGCGCTCAGCGCTTCATAGTTGAAATCGAGCTGCAGCGCGGTATAGATGGCCGGCTGGACGCTGACGGTGCCCTGGATCTGGGCGCTCTCGTTGGTGGTGGTGGCCCGAGGCGGCGCTGCTCCCCTGGAACCGCGCTGGCAGCCTTTCCCGCTGCACTCGAAGTCGAATCCGGTCGGATTGGAATTCGTGATTTGGAATTGACCCTCGGCCTTACCCTCGGCGCTGACTTCGATTTCGCCTTCGATGTAGGCGCTCACGTCGAGCTCGGCGACCGGCACGCCGCCGATGACGATGGGGAACACCTGAATGGGAATGACCGGTCCGCCGGTCGGCGGAATGGTGAAGGTCTTGTTGAAGCTTCCGGTCGCTGACAGGCTCACCTTGAGCTCTTGCCCGACGGTGAGGACCCCATTTGCCGACAGGGCCTTGGGACGAATCGCGAAGGGGAGGCAAGGGATGTAGAACAGATCGAGCCGGGCGGCGACATCGGACTGCATGGGGATTCCGAGGGTGGCGGTTCCGGAGACGGTTCCCTGGGCGGAACCCTTCGACGCGCCTTGCGAGAGATTCACGGTCATCGAATTGGGGATCTTAAACCTTATGGGGATGTCGCCCGAGGAAATCTTGCGCTCAGTGAAGCACTCCACCGACGTTTCCCAGGCGTCAGCCATGGTTTTTTCGGCGTTGTTCCATTCATTGACGGCATGGTCGTAGGTCCGCTTCCACTCGTCGCTGACCGCCTCGGTGGCGCAATCCCAGGAATCATACCAGTTGCCGCACTTCTTTTCACTCGGTTCGGTCGGTTTGACATTGTCGGGCACCGGAGGATGCGCGGCCATCCACTCCTGAGCCATCTGAGTATTGACGATGTAGTGATCGGACTCGCCCAACGGTACCCGTCGCACCAGCATCTTGAGCAGCCTTCGAGCTCCGGCAGGGATACTGGGGGCTTCGTCAACTGCCTTGAGTCCGCGCAGGTAGACGACCGGCGCGGTGACACTTCTGCCGGCAACCTGGGTGGTCATCGTCGCGCTGATGAATCGGGTGGTGGCGCGGGTGCGCATCGTGGTTCGGGGCTGCGGCGGGCCAAAGGTGACCGTCGGAGGCAGGTTCACCATTGATGCGGTAATCGGAGATGCATTCACCACTCGTGCGGCCGACGGCGCGGGGACGGCCGGCACTGTGGCCCGAGGAGCGGGCGGGGCAGCCGCCGCAGCTGGAGGGGGGGCTGGGGGCGCGGCCGCGGTTGGCTGCGACACCGGAAGACGCCCGGCAGGAGCCGGACCGACAGGCGGGGCGGTTGGACCGCTGGTGATGGTGCAACAGGAGGTGCGCCCATCCAGCGACACCTGCTTGCCGGCGAAATTGGCGTAGACGCCGCCCCCGACCCGGAGCGTGGCCAGGGTGCGGGCATCGGCGACCTTGAACTGGAAGGTGTTGCCGTTCGTGGTCACCTTGGCGGTGACGATTCCCGTCGCGGCGTCGATCGCGATAATACCGCAACAGGGGGTGGCGGGTTGCTGGGCCGGGGCGCGAGCCCCGGCCAGCGTGACAACCGCCGTAAGAAGAAGTGCCGGTTTCATGGCGCAGCCTCCTTCTGAAATGCAAGCCGAGTCGATTGCTTGAGCGAGCCGGCCGCGCCTGCCAGCCGAGCCAGCGCCGCCTGGGCTCCCTGCTTGTCGGTGGCGGTCTTGAAATCCCGCAACGCACCCCGCAAATCGCCCAGTTGGGAGGGCATGGTCGAGAGCATCCGGAGCCCGGCCACCAGGAGATTGGTGTTCTTGAACCGGGTTACAAATTGGGGCAGGCTCTGCAGCACCAAGCCGAGGATGGCATTGAGTTTGTTGACCGGTTTTGCGCAACAGTTGCTCACGAAGGCGGAGGGCGGCGTGGCATCCTGGGCAAAGCCACCGGCGCCTCCGACCAGCGGCTCGGCCGTAGGGGCAGGGACAGCGGCGGGGTCAGCCGCCGAACCGGCCGGAGGCGCCGCCGCTCCCGAGGAGTCAGGGAGCGCGGCGACGACGGTGCCCAAGTCCTGCACGAAGCCCGCCATCTCCGGCACTTGGGTTTCCAGCGGAGATGCGAACGCCGGCATGACGGGAGCCGGCTTGGAGGCCGCCGCAACCGGCTGAGCCACCGGCACCACGCTGTAGCGGAACACCATTCCGTTGTCGCCCACCAAGTAGCCACGATCGCGGCGGGGGAAGCTCCAGGCGCGGGGATTGGCGGGGAAGCGAAGTTCGCGGGAGTTCCAACGGTTCCCCCCATCCACGGTGTAACTCATCTTGTATTCCTCGAGGTACCAGCCCACCTCCGGATCGGCAAAGATCAGGCTGCCGTAGCTTCCGGTGCTGGCCAGCAGCCCCTTCCAAGTGACTCCGCCGTCGGTGGTCTTCGAGAGCTTCCCGTCGGTAGTGCGGACGATCCCGGTGTTTTCATCGGTAAAGAAGAGGTCGGTCGCGCCCACCACGTCGGGATCGCCTGGGCCGACGAAGAATCGCCAAGTCTCACCCCCGTCTTCGGTTTTCCCGAGGATGGGCGGTGGCGAGCACCCCATGCCGTCGCATTGGTGCCGCGCGACCAAGTATCCAACCGACGGGGTGACGAACTGAATCCGGATGACCGTGCAGTAGAACGTGCGATTGAGTCCCCCCACCATGGCCTTGATTTCGCACAGGGGCCCTGGTTTCCAGGTCTTGCCGCCGTCGCGGGTCTTGAAAAGGGTGGTCGGAACCGTGCCCATTCCGACCCAGCCTGTCGCGACGCCGTCCGTCGGGGAAGTCATGGTGAGCCCCCCCATGTACTGGGGGCCGGCGCCGAGGTCCTCCCACGATTCGCCGTCGACGGTCCGGAGGACCCGGCCATCCTTGATCGCCCAGCCCCGCTGTTCGTCGAGAAAGCGCAGCAGGGTGACGTCCCCCTCAGCCGACTGCGGATCACCACCAACCTGCGCGGTCCAAGTCTTACCGGCGTCCTTGGTATGGATGATGGTGCCCTTCGCGCCGGCGGCCCACCCCTTGTCCGCCGTCACGAAGAAGACTTGGCGAAGGGAAATATCCTCGCTGTAACTCACCGGCTCCCAGATCCCCTTGAATGGGGGCGGGGCAACCGGCCCCTGGGCGCCGAGCGGCGTCACCATCGAGAGCGCGAGCCAGGCCGTGATGCATCGGCCGCCTTGAGGCGTAAACGTGCCCATGGAGTGATCTCCTCCCCGAATTGCCGGACCTCTTCCGCTCCCGTATTATCGGGATCGGCGACCCCGGTTCCCTATCCCAACCCGTGCGGGCCGCCGCGACTGACCTGGTATGTCACCTTTGTCGGGCGAGCGTTACAGCGAGTGGCCCGGGGCGGCGAACTCGCTCCCCCTTCCGGAGGAGCACGACCTGGCGGGGGCCTTTCGCGAGCGCCTCCGACTTTTCGCGCTGCGCCGCGTACGCGATGCCGCCGCCGCCGAGGACCTGGCCCAGGAGGCGCTGCGCCGGGTGAGCGTGGCGCTCCGCGAGGGCCGGCTGGAAAACCCCGCCGCGCTCGCCGCCTTCGTCTTCCAGACCGCGCGCCATCTCTGCCTCCAGCGCAATCGCTCCGCGGCCCGCGAATCGCGCGCCCTCTCGCGCTGGGGCGCGGAGCAGGCCCAAGGGATGGAGGGCGTGGGCGATGCGCTGCTCGGGCTGGTGAACGAGGAGCGCCGGGCCGCGGTGCGCCGGGCCCTTGCCCGGCTCGAGCCCCCGGACCGTCACCTTCTCGAGCAGTTCTACTACCACGACGCCGGCACACCCGAGGTCGCGCGCTCCCTCGGCGTCAGCGCCGAGGCGCTCCGGGTTCGCAAGCACCGGGCGTTGAAGCGACTCGCCGTGCAACTGGGCGACGCCGAGAATGTAACGCCGTGACCCGGCCGGGAACCCTATGACGATGGCCAGCACCGACCTGACCTGCAGCGACGTGGAGCGCGACGAGCTCGACCTCAAGTACCTCCGCGGCCGGCTGAGCCCTGAGCACGCCGAGGCCTTCGAGGCGCACTACTTCGCCTGTGACCGCTGCTGGGCGCTGGTGCACGGGGGGTTCGAGGTCCGGGCCACCCGCCCCGCACGGCCCCGCTGGCTATCCCGTTCCTGGCCCATGCTGGCCGCGGCGGTGCTGGTGGGCGCGGTGGGCATCGGGTTCTGGCGCCTGCAGCAGAGGCCCGGCGCGGTGCTTCCCGACGCCGAGCGCGCGGGCCCGTCTGGTGCGGTCAGGGTGGAGGCCGGCGCGGAGGGCTCGAGTCTCACCGCCCGGTGGAGCTCGATTGCCGGCGCGGCCGGCTATCGCGTGCGGCTTTTCACCAAGGACGGTGCAGTCGCCGTCGAGCGGGAGCTCGTCGACACCTCCCTTTCGCTAACCCGCGACTCGGTCAAGACGGCGGCGGGCCCCCTCTACTGGCAGGTCCAGGCCCTCGACCGGCTGGGCGGCGAGCTGGCACGCTCCCCCCTCGTGGACGCCCTCCCCCCGCCGCGGCCCTCGCCATGAACGTCCCGCGCGGGGCGATGACCGCGGGGCTCCTCGCCGTGGCCGCGTGCGGCCGCGGGCCTTCCTCGGCCGCTCCCATCGGCGACACCGTCGCCTACCGGCCCGCCCGGCTCCTGGTGAGCTCCGGCCGCTTTGCACCGGCCGCCGTCGCCTACGCGCGGATCCGCGACTCCTTCGCTGCCGCCGGCGACAGCGCCAATCAGTGGTTCGGCCAGCTCTGGTGGAGCGAGACGATGGTGCGGGCGGGCCGGCTCGACAGCGCCGCGGCCGGACTCGCGGTCACCTGGCGCCTCGCGGGCAGCGACCCACGCCGCGCCGGGTGGACCACCGTCACCGAAAGCAAGCTTTTCGAGCGCCGCGGGCTGCTCGACTCGGCGATCGCTCTCGCCCGCGGCGCGGCGGAGGCGTCCCACCGCACCGGTGATCGCGAGCTCGGCGTCTTCGCCTACGACGCCCTCGGGACTCCGCTCTCCCGCCGGGGACGCTACCGCGAGGCGCTGGCCGCCGACAGCACATCGCTCTCCCTCCGGCGCGCCATCCCCCTCTCGCCGCGAGTGATCGGCGGGGGCTGGAACGAGGTGGCTATCGGCTACCGGCACCTGGGCCGCTACGATGAGGGGGAGGCCGCCCTGCGGAATTCCTACGCGCTCGCCGATCAGGCCCACGACACCCTCGCCATGAGCATCGCCTTGGGCAACCTGGCCTCGGTGCGCGACGACACCGGGGACCGCGACGGCGCCATCGCCGCGCTCCTTCAGGCCAACCAGTACTTCGAAGCGATCCAGCACCGGCGCTTTCTGGCGGAAACCAATAACGATCTCGCCGGGCTTTACCTCGGGGGCGCAAAGCCCGGCCCCGCGGAGGCCCACGCATCCCGCGCGCTCGCCCTCGCGCGCCTGACCGGCAATCGCGCGGTCGAGATCGTGGCGTATGAGCACATCGGCCGCGCCCGGCTGATGCTGGGCCTCCCGCGGGAGGCCGCCGATTCGCTTCGCAAGGCGCAGGGTCTGGCCGACTCGCTGGGCTTCGGCGCCGAGCGCGTCTCCAGCCGCACCGGGCTGGTGGATGCGACGATCGCCCTCGGTGATCGGCCCGCCGCGCTCCGCCTTGCCGAACAGGCGGTGCGCATCGCCGATTCGCTGGGCGATCCCGCTATCCAGTTCTCCGCCCTCGAGGCTCGAGCCCGGGCGCTTGAGGCCCGGCGGCACCCGGGCGCGGCGGCGGCGTTCGGCGCGGCGCTCGACCTCCTCGAGTCGCTCCGCGGCCGCCTTGCCCTGGGCGACCTCCGCATGGGGGTCGCCGCGCCGCGCCTTTCGGCCTACGAGGGGGCGGTGCGCACCCTGCTCGCCGCGGGCCGCCCCCTCGAGGCCTTCCGCGTGGCCGAGCGGGCCCGCGCCCGGCTCCTCCTGGAAGTCATGGCAGTGCACGGCGTGGCCCCTGCGCCCGCCGAGGCCTCGCTGCGGCAGCGCCTCTGGGAAACCCACGAAGCCCGGGACGCCGCGTCCGATTCGGCGACCCGCGCCCGGCTCGACGCCGAGGTCTCTCGGCTGGCCGATTCGCTGGCGCGCCAAGAGGCAGCCGCACCGCTGGGAAGCCCGCGTCCGATGGGCGCGGAGGAGATTCGCCCGGTCCTCCTCCCCCCGGGGCGCGCGCTGCTCGCCTTCTTCTGGGGCGAGCGCCAGGTCGTGGGATGGTGGGTCACGCGGGATACCATGCGGGCCGTCGTGCTGGGATCGGCCGACTCGCTCTCCCGCACCGTGGATTTCCTCCTGGGCAGCATCACCCGTCCCGCCGGCGACACGCTCTGGCGCGCGGCCGCGCGCCGGGCCTACCGGGAGCTGGTGGCGCCGCTTGCGCCGGATGCGTCGGAGGAAATCCTCATCGTCCCGGATGGACCACTCCACCGGGTGCCGCTGGAGACGTTGATGGACGCCACCGATCGCCCCTGGGGCGCTGGGCGCCTGATGCGCTACGGGCCCTCGGCCTCGGTGCTTGCCATGCTGGCGCGCGCGGCGCCGCCCCGGTGGAGCAGGGCGCTCCTCGCCGTTGGCAATCCCTCGCTCGATCGGGGCCGCTCGGGACGCGACAGCCTGCGGGGTCCCGGCTTCGGCCCGCTCCCCTACGCCGAGCGGGAAGCGCGGGCGATTCACGCCCTATTTGAGAAGGAGGGCGCCGAGCTCCTGGTGGGTGGTCGCGCCACGGTGCGGCGCTGGCGCGAACTCGACCCCGGCCGCTATCGCTTTCTGCACTTTGCGCTGCACGCGCGCGCCAGCGACCGCGAGAGCGGGCGGAGCGCCTTGCTTTTCGCCGACCAGCCGCTCCTGCTGTCCGATATCCGCCGCCTCCGCCTCAACGCGGAACTGGTGACCCTGTCGGCCTGTGAGACCGCAGTGGGTCGCTGGGTCCGCGGTGAGGGCGTGGTGGGAATGCAGTACGCCTTCCTCTCCGCCGGCGCGCGGGGGGCGCTGGTTACCCTCTGGCGGGTGCCCGACCGGGCCGCCGCCGAGTTCTCCGAGGCGTTCTACGCGGAGGTCAAGCGAGGGAGCTCCGCCGCGGAGGCGCTGCGGAAGGTCCGGGCGGAGTGGATCGCCGCGGGTGACGAACGGGCGCACCCGTCCCGCTGGGCGGGGTTCGTGTTGGTGGGTGGAGGGTAAGGCGGGCGATCCTCATATCCGCTGCCTGGCGCGGCTCACGGTGCGGCCGCCTATTTCTTGTCGAAGATCACCAACAGCAACGTCGCGATTGGCCCCAGCACCAGCGACAGGAGGAACCAGTTGAGCCCGCTCCGGTTTTTCCCCTGCGCGATGCCGGCGTTGATGAGGGCAAGAGTGCCCCAGCCCACGAAGTACCCACGGCCGATTCCGACGAACATGCTGATCCTCCTCTGTAGTGTGGCGGCGTTGGCGCCGGAGTCCTCTCCACTGACTGCCCAGGCGACTGGCGCCCAAGTGGTGCTGCTGGGCACCGGCACTCCCAACGCCGATCCGGACCACTCCGGCCCCGCGGTGGCGGTGGTGGTGAACGGAACCGCCTACCTGGTGGACGCCGGTGCCGGCGTCATGCGCCGCGCCGAGCAGGCCCGCCGCCTGGGGGTGGCGGCGCTCTTGGCCAAGCGCATCGGCATCGTCTTCCTGACCCATTTGCACTCCGATCATACGATAGGACTCCCCGATGTGATTCACACCGGGTGGGTGATGGAACGTGTGAAACCTCTGGAGCTCTACGGCCCCCCTGGAACGTCCGCAATGGCCGCGAGCCTCACCGAGGCGTGGAAGGAGGACATCCGGATCCGCACCCAGGGGCCGCAGCCCCACACCGAGAACGGCTGGCGGGTCAATGCCCACGACATCAAGGCGGGGGTCGTCTATCGCGATTCCAACGTCACCGTCACCGCATTCGAAGTGCCCCACACCAACTGGGAGCACGCCTTGGGCTACCGGTTCGACGCCAAGGATCGCTCGATCGTAATTTCGGGCGACACCCGTCCCAGCGACGCGGTGGTCACCGCCTGCAACGGCTGCGACGTGCTGGTGCACGAAGTCTATTCGGTGGAGAAATTCAAGAACACGCGCACGCCGGAGTGGCAGCGCTACCACGCCGGCTCCCACACCTCCACCACGGCGCTCGCCGAGCTGGCGACCCGGGCTCGCCCCAAGCTGCTGTTGTTGTATCATCAAATGTATTGGGGCGCCAGCGACGAGGATCTCCTCCGGGAAATTCGCCGGGGCTACCCCGGCGCCGTGATCTCGGGCAAGGACCTCGGCATTTACTGAGAGAGGGTGGGTCATGACATCACCCGTCCGCAATCAGATCAGCGACTGGCTCGACGAGCTGTTCCGGGTGGATCAGGACGTGCGGCTCCATCTCGAGCGGCTGAGCGAGGAGCAGTTCCAATGGCGCCCCGCTCCCGGGAAGTGGTCGGTCGGGGAGTGCTTGAACCATCTGGCCATCACCACCGGGCTGGTGGTGCCCAACATCCGCGCGGCGCTGGACCGGGGAAGGGTCGAGGGAATCAAGGGCGAGCCGCCCTTCGAGCACGGCTGGTTGGGCGGGTGGTTCGTGCGCGCCATGGAGACACCGGGCAAGCGCGGCATGCGGGCACCGGCCAACTTCGTTCCGCCGGCGGGGCTCCCCAAAAGCGCGGTGCTGGGCCGGTTCGCAGCGGTGCAGCAGGAGCTCAAGGACGTCATCGAGAGTGCCCCCGGCCTGGCGCTCGACAAGCTCAGGGCTCCCTCGGCGGCCAAGGGGTCTGGGTGGATCAAGCTCAACGTGGCGGCGTGGATTGCCTCAACCCTGGCGCATGAGCGGCGGCACGTGGCGCAGGCGCTCAGGCTCAAGAAGACGCCGGGGTTTCCGATTCTCAACACCGGCTCCGATGGGAGCGTATGAAGTTGTGGCCTCTCAGCGCACCCTGAACCGTCAGAGACCAATGACAACCCCGACTCGCCCTGCCGCCCGCTTTACGGCCGCCCTGCTTCTGATGGCCTCGCTGCTCGGGCCAGCCGCACTCGTGGCGCAGGGTGGGGGTGGACAGCCATCGGGGTTCCGGGAGGCCAACCGGCTCGACGGCGAAGGGAAGACTGCCGAGGCGCGGGTCATCTTTCAGAAGATGATCGACGAGGCCCCGGATCCGGCGGCCAAGGCGCAGGCGCAGCGCGCAATGGCGATGAGCCATGCCTTCGACGGCAATTGCGCCAAGACGATCGAGTATGAGGAGATGGTCATTGCCTACTGGGTGACGCGGGAGACGGCGGAGCCGCAGAATGCGTTCTATCAGCAGGGGGAGATGGCCAACGAGGCGGCGCGGGTGTGCATTGACGTGGGGAAGCTGGACGACGCGGAGAAGTGGTACCGGAAGGGAAGCGAGCTGGGACTCAAGGAGTCGGCGCCAAGAACCCATCCCAAGAGTCTGTGGGACTATCGGCTGGCGCACGCCTTGGCGCGACTCGCGGCCCGGCGGGGAAATAAGGCGGAGGCAGCCAAACAGGTGGCGGAGGCCAGGCGGGCCCTGGACAGCGATTCGGCGATGGCCACCCAGCAGGCGCGGTTCTTTCCATATCTCACTGGCTACGTCGCGCTCTACACCGGAGATCTCAAGACGGCGGAGGCGGACCTGACACGAGCCGTCTCGATGCAGGGGAACCAGAACGACCCATTCATGCATTGCCTGTTGGCGATGACCTATGAGAAGCAGGGAAGGGCCGCTGAGGCCAAGGCGATGTATGAGAAGGCGTATGGACTGGCGACCGGGCACAACCCTCCGGCGGCGTTCGTGAGGGGGTTTGCAAGGAAGAAGATCGCGGCGTAGCCGAATTCATTCCACGCCCCTCCCTAGCCCTCCCCGGCTTCCCCACGCATCTTCCCCATCCATGTCCGATCTCCAACACCGCCTGGAAGCTGGCCTCGCCGGCCGCTACGTCCTCGAACGCGAGCTGGGCCAGGGCGGCATGGCCGTCGTGTTTCTCGCGCGGGACCTCCGCCACGACCGCAAGGTGGCCCTCAAGGTCCTGAGGCCCGAGATTTCGGTCGAGATCGGCGCCGAGCGGTTCCTTCGCGAGATCAAGATGGCCGCCGGCCTCACCCATCCCCACATCCTCCCCGTCTATGACTCGGGAGAGGCCGACGGCCACCTGTTCTACGTCATGCCCAACATGGAGGGCCGTTCGCTCCGGGAGCGGCTCGACGTCGAGCGCCAGCTCCCTCTCGATGAAGCCCTCCGGATTACCCGCGAGGTGGCCTCCGCGCTCGACTATGCCCACCGGAGCAAGGTGATCCACCGCGACATCAAGCCCGAGAACATCCTGTTCCAGGAAGGCAACGCGATGGTGGCGGACTTCGGCATCGGCAAGGCGCTGACCGGGTCCGCTGGCGTTACCCAGACCGGCCTCGCCATCGGCACCCCCGCCTACATGAGTCCCGAGCAGGCCTCCGGTGAGCAGGAAATCGACGGCCGGAGCGACATCTACAGCCTGGGCTGCGTCCTCTATGAAATGCTCACCGGCGAGGTGCCCTTCACCGGCCCCACCGCCCAAGCCATCATGTCCAAGCGGTTTATCTCCCCGGTGCCCCACGTCAAGGCGATGCGCGACGTGCCCGAAGGCATCGACGAGGTGGTGACCAAGGCGCTGGCCCGGGCGCAGGTCGATCGCTATCCCACCGCGGCGCAGTTCGCCGAGGCGCTCCGGCCGGCCGGGGCGCCCCACCGGACGCCCCCGGAGGCGGCCAAGAGCGCGCCGGCGGCCAAGGCCATCGCCGTCCTCCCGCTGGCCAATATGAGCGCCGACCCGGAGAACGAGTACTTCAGCGACGGGATGACCGAGGAAATCATCGGCGCCCTCTCCAAGGTGCCGGGGTTGCAGGTCGCCTCGCGCACCTCCTGCTTCTCCTTCAAGGGAAAGGAGGTCGACATTCGCCAGGTCGGGGAGAAACTCGGCGTCGCCTCGGTGCTCACCGGCAGCGTGCGGAAGATCGGCAACCGGATCCGCATCACCGCCCAGCTGGTCAACGTGGAGAGCGGCTACCACCTGTGGTCCGAG
>JBGPVQ010000004.1:0-23977 GCA_041491785.1 Gemmatimonadota bacterium
CACGCCGGCCCGGCCGGCAATCGCGGCCCAGGGACCCACTTCCAGGATCCGCTCACCCGCGACCAGGATACCCTGATCGGTCCGCGGCTCCGCGCCGATGCCGTCGATCAGATGGCCGGCGCGAATCAGAGTGCGATGGGGCGCGGCTTGCGGCGCCGCGCTGGGCGCGGTACCCAGGGCGGCGAGCAGGACGAGGGCGGGGAAGGCAAACCGGCGCATGGACTCTCCGGGTGAGCGAGAGCAACTTGGGGGCAATGACGAGATTCATCCTATCCGCGCTGCCGCTCGGGCGCCAGACGGCATGCCTCATTGTGGCAGGGCTGGGCTTCCCCGCACAGCCGGCCCCGCCGCGCTATGCGCCCGAAATGCTCAGGTGCGCCGCGTTCCGCGAAGCGGTGCGCAGCGACATCCGGAATGAATCCGGCAGGATTCTCCGGGAAGAACGGGCCGGGCGTGACGGCCTGCTGCTGGTCCAGGCGGTGCGCAACGATTCCGGGATCGCGCTCACCGCCTGGTACGATTCGCTCCAGGTGTGGCGTGAAGGCCCCGAGGGCCGCGACAGCCCCGACACCGAGGGGCTGCTCGGGGGACGCTGGCGCGGGCGGCTCACTTCGCTCGGGCGATTCACCGCCGAGCAGATCCCCTTCATTCCCGATGAGGTGGCTGAGATCGCCGACCTGCGCGGCGTGCTGGGGGATTTCTTCCCGCTGCTTGCGGGCGGCGGGTTGCGGGTGGGCGGGAGCGAGGCGCTGCCGGACGGCCGGACGATTCGCCGGATCGGCGATTTGGCCGGGGGGGAGGGACCCGTCGAGCGATACACCTGGTCGCTTGCGGCACGATCCGATACCATCGGCTCGATGAACGACACCCTGGCGGTGCCGATGCAGCGCGAGGTCCGGGAATCCGGGATGCTGGCGTGGGACCGGAGGCGAGGTCCGCTTCGCTGGGAGCGCACGGTTACCGTCGGCGGCCGCATCAAGCCGAAAGGCGCCATCAAGCGGGGGATCCGAAGCACGCTGATTCAGCGAATTCGGGTCACCCGGATGCCGGACCCCGACTGCGGCTGACCGGCCGCCGAACGACCCCAATCCACTGCTTTAAGGTACTTGTCCCAAATCCTGACAATTCATATGTTTGCCTATACCCCCGCGGGAGGCCCACCGGATGTCGGAAGCCTTTCTCAGCTCCGACGACTTCGATGAACAGGCCCACCAACTCTACAACCAAGGACGGTACGACGAAGCACTCGAAACGCTGAAAGACGGCCTCGCCCTCTATCCCAACGCGGTGGAACTCCACATCGGGATGGGGTACGCCTATCTCGCGCGCGAGGAATTTGCCTGGTCGCGCCGCGCGTTCGAACAGGCGCTCACGCTCGATCCCGATCACGAAGACGCGCTCGCGGGCATGGGCGAGGCATTGCTCGCCGTCGGCGATCAGCGCGGCGCCATCCAGAGTTTCGACCGGCTGCTCCTGCTCGGATTCCAGGAAGATCATGAGATGATGCTGCAGGCGGGGCGCGCGCTGTTCCGGAGCGGGCTCCTGGTCCCGGCGTATCGCTTCTTCGACTTGGCCCACAGCGCGGACCCCACCTGCGCCGAGGCGGCGGCCTGCCTCGGCTACGTTTCCCACCGGCTCGGCAAGGACGGCTCGGCGTTCTTCTGGCTCCGCCGCACCCTGGCGGTGGATGCCAAGTACGCCGAGGCG
The DNA here is from genome assembly GCA_041491785.1 of Gemmatimonadota bacterium. Classification (GTDB taxonomy): domain Bacteria; phylum Gemmatimonadota; class Gemmatimonadetes; order Gemmatimonadales; family GWC2-71-9; genus JABFSM01. The sequence continues at coordinate 1,708 of JBGPVQ010000004.1, forward strand.
CGCATCTACCTGGCGAACATGCTCTACGACCGCGGCGAGAGCGGCGCCGCGCTGGCCCATCTCGAGAAGACCGAGCCGGAGGATCATTTCGACGAGCTCGGGCTCTGGCGCACCATCGAGCTCAAGAAGACGCTCTACCGCCTGGCCGACGATGATCCGGAGCTGGCGCCCTGGCTGGGCCGGCTGGGCGAGCTCATTCCCGACTCGGATCCCACCGAGGACCTGCTCGCGGAAATCGAGGCGCAACAGCAGGACGGCAGGCTGCGCGATCCCAATCAGCTCGAGCTCTTCGGGGCGCTGGTCGCCGAGGTGCCGGGGATGCAGCGCAAGCACGGCCGCGGCGACGCCCACCAGGTGACTACGCTCACCGGCTCCACCCTCCGGGGAACCTGGGACGAGATTCTGCTGCAGCTCAAGGCGGTCGAGCACGGGGCCCAGCAGTTGTCCCTTCCGGAATTCATGGCCGGGCTGGCGCGCCGGGGTCGGCAGGAAACCGGTGTGATCATTCCGCTCACCGACGCGGAGGCCTTCATCCGGGGGAGCGCCGAGGCGGGGGTGTTGCGGATCGTGCAGTGAGTCGGTGAGCGCGCCCTGGACCTCCGGGGTTCGGCGGCTCGCCCTGTCGAACGGGCTCGTCCTCCTCGCCCAAGCCGATGCGTCGGCGCCCGCCGTGGCCGTGGTGAGCCATGTGCGGGCGGGGTTCTTCGACGAGCCGGACAGCCTGACCGGCGTGAGTCATGTCCTCGAACACATGCTGTTCAAGGGGACCCCGACCCGCGGGGTCGGTGCAATCGCCCGGGAAACCAAGGCGGCAGGCGGATATCTCAACGCCTCCACCGGTTACGATCACACCAGCTATTACAGCATTCTGCCTCCGGCGGCGCTCCCGGTCGCACTCGATCTGCAGGCCGACGCGCTCCGGCGGAGCCTCCTTGACCCCGAAGAGCTCCGGCGCGAGCTCCGGGTGATCATCGAGGAAGCCAAACGGAAGCTCGACACCCCCGCCGCCGTCGCCGGCGAGACCCTGCACGCGATTCTCTTCGACCACCATCGAATCCGACGCTGGCGGATCGGCACCGAGGCGCAGCTGACCGGCCTCACCCACGCCCAGGTCCAGGGGTACTACCACTCGCGCTACGTCCCGGAGCGGACCATCGTCGCGATGGCGGGCGATTTCGACCCCGAAGTCGCGATCGAATCGGCTCGCGAGTTGTTCGAGAGCTGGCCCCGGGCGGCGGCGGCGCGGGACCCGTCGCCCGGGGAGCCGCTCCGCCGGGGCGTCCGGGCCCGCACCCTCCACGGCGACGTGCGCCGCGCCGACCTGGTGCTCGGCTGGCGGACCGTGCCCACCCTCCACGCCGACGCCCCCGCGCTCGATATCGCGGCGCTGATTCTGGGCGCCGGCCGGGCCAGCTGGCTCTACCGCGGCCTCCGCGCGCCGGGCATCGTCACCTCGATCGGGGCGGGGCACTACACCCCGACGGAGGTCGGCGTCTTCTCGATCGCGGCCGATCTCGACGCCGGGAAACTGGGAACCGCGCTCGAGACGGTGGCGGAGTGCGTGGCGCGGCTGCGCGAGGCGGGACCGGGGGTCGAGGATCTGGCTCGTGCCCGTACCCTGGTTCGCGCCCGATGGGCGCGACGTTTCGAGAGCGTGGAGGGGCGGGCGGGGGCGCTCGCGGCCGCGGAGGCGCTCGGTGGAGTGCATCTGCTCGACGAGGAGTACCAGCGGGTTCTCGGCGTGGAGGCGGACGCCGTCCGGCGGGCCGCCGCAGAGTGGCTGCGCGCCGATTCGGTTGCCGGAGTGGGATATCTGCCGGAGGGCTCCCCCGAGTCGCTCGGGGAAGCCGAGCTGACCCGGGCGTTCTCGCGGTCTCGGTGGTCGGTGACCAGCCCCCGCGAGGTCGCGGCACCGGCCGTGCCGCCTGCGGTGCCGGTACGAGGGGTTACGACGGCGGATGTGCTCCACGTTTCCCTGGCGGGCGCCGATCTACTGATCCGGAGGAAGCCGGGGGTCCCGCTGGTCTCCCTCGGGGTATACCGGCGGCGTACGGTTGCCGATGTGAGGGCCACCGCCGGGCTCGGCGCGCTCGCGGTGCGGGCGGCGGCGCGCGGAGCCGGCGAGATGGATGCCGGGGCGCTGGCACTCGCGTTCGAGCGATTGGGTGGCGCGCTGGCGCCGCTGGTGTCGACCGACTGGTTCGGCTTCGGCGCCTCGGTGCTGGCCGAGCATGCCCTCGAAGCTGCGACTCTGCTGGAACGGGTGCTCCGCGCTCCCCGGTTTGAAACGGAAGAGGTGTTGCGGGAGCGCGCGACCCTGGTGGATGAGGCGGTACAAGCCGCCGACGACATGGTGCGCTTTCCGATCCAGCTCGCCCTCCGGGAAGCCTTCGGAGACCGGGGCTACGGGCTTCCGTCGCAGGGTCTGCCGGAGACGCTGCCGGGCTTCAGCGACGGAATGGTGCGGGCGTGGCACGCCTGCGAGCTCGCGGCGGGTCGCGACACGGTTGTGGCGGTCGGCGATCTGGAGCCGGAGCGCATCGCCGCGCAGCTAGCCGGGATTTTCGGCGCCGGCCCGCCTCGAGCGGCGGCGGAGATCGCGAGCGGGGGGGCCTGGGAGGAAGGCCGCGGGAGTGCCCGGGTCTCGGTGGTCGAGCGGGTCAAGCGACAGAGCGGGCTGGCGATGCTTTTCCCCGGGCCGGCGCGCGGTGACGCCGACCGGTTTGCCGCCTGGGTGTGGTCCGCGATTGCGAGTGGGCTGGGAGGCCGGCTCTTCGCCGCCCTCCGAGACCGGCGCTCGCTGGCGTACAGCGTGCTCGCGTCGTCGTGGCAGCGCGCCGGAGCGGGGGCGCTGTTGCTGTACATCGCCACCTCGCCGGAGCGGGAAGAGGAAGCGCGCGAGGCGCTTCTCGAGGAGCTGGCCGGATTTTGCGATCAGACCCCGGAGGCGGAGGAGTTGGGCCGGGCCATCAACTACCTGGCCGGACAGGCGCAGGTGCAGCGGCAGACCGCGGGAGCTCTCGCGGGGGAGATTGCCGAGGCGTGGCTGGTGGGGAGCGGGCTCGTGGAACTGGCCGATCCGGCGGCGGGATTTCGGAGCGTGACGGGTACGGCGGTACGAGAACTCGCCGCGCGCTGCCTCGCCCCCGGGGGCCGGGTGGAAGGCGTCGTGCGGGGAAGCGCCGCGGCTAGAACATCGACATCGCCATGATGGCGCGGACCTGGTCGTTGGCGGCGGCCAGGCGGCGGGAGAGCAGGCGGACCAGCGCCCGGAGGAGCCGGTAGCCCAGCTCGTGATCGGCCTCGAGGAGCAAATCGAGGTCGGGCTGGGCGATGGCAAGCAGGGTGCAGGCCCGGTTGGCGATTGCGTCGGTGGAGCGATCGGGCCGGTCGAAGACCGCCATTTCGCCGAAACAGCCGCCGGGTTCGAGCACCGCGAGGGCCTCTTCGCCGGCACCGGGCACATGCCGGCTAATTCGTACCGCCCCCTCGGCGATTACGAACAACCGGTCGCCGGGATCTCCCTCTTTGAAGATGGAATCGCCGGCCTGGTATGTTTCGGTCCGAGCGATTCCCAGAATTGCTCCGAGCTGGCTGTCGGAGAGCTCGGTGAAGAGCGGAGCGCGGCGAAGAATTGCTGGATCCATGGAGAATGACCGTGGGGGAAAGCGGCTGGCCCGAAACTAGTGCGGGCACCCTGGGGCAGCAACCCCGTCGCGCCTGGTTGGCGCCGGCGGACGCGCTCACGATTGCCCGGATCCCGCTGGCCCTGGCCTTCGTGGCGGTGCAGAGCGCGGTATGGCGCACCGTCATTCTCGGGGTGGCCGCCGCGAGCGATTTCGCCGATGGCGTGGTGGCGCGGCGGTGGGGAGGATCACGGCTCGGGGCGTTCCTCGACCCGGTCGCGGACAAGCTGTTCGCGGCCTGCGCCTTCGGCGTCGTGTGGGCTTCGGGCGCGCTTGCCCCGCTCGAGATCCTTGGAGTTCTGGCCCGCGACATCGGCGCGGCGGTCGCGTTCCTGGCTACGGTAATCCTCCGCCGGCCCGCCGCGATCCCGGCGCGCCTGGGCGGCAAGGCGGTTACCATCGGCCAGTTGCTCACCCTGTTCGCCTTCCTGGCCGATTCGGCGCTGCTCCGCCCGCTGGCGTGGGCGACCGCGGCGGTGGCCCTCTACGCAATCTGGGATTATCAGCGGGTGGCGAGCAGGGCCCAGCGCCCCCTGGGGAAATGACATGACCGACGACCAGCTCCGTAACGCACAGGTGCAGTGGGAAGGCGGTCTGCGCTTCCGGGGCGGGACACCCGGCGGGCCCACGGCGCTCATCGACGCCGACGGCGAACAGGCGCCAGGGCCGATGGTGACTCTACTGCTGGCCGCGGCGGGGTGCAGCGGAGCGGATGCGGTGGGCATTCTCCAGAAGATGCAGGTCATCCTCCAGGAGTTCCGGGTCGAAGTCACCGGCCGCCGGGCGCCGGAGCATCCCAAGCGCTACCTCACGCTTCATTTCGTGTATCGGATCCGCGGCGAGGGGCTCGACGAGTCCAAGGCGCGCCGCGCCATCGACCTGTCGCACCAGAAGTACTGCTCGGTGCTGCATTCGCTCAACTCCGATATTGCCATCACCTACGATCTCGATCTGGGGTGAGCCACCGTCGGACCGGCGCTCCGGCGCTCCTCCTGTTCGCTCTGATTGCCGGACCCCTCGCCGCCCAAGGCGGGTCCACCATCGTGGAATGGGGACTGCACGGCACCTTCACGGCGATCGACAGTGGGCGGACCGGGCTGGTCGCGGGTCCGTGGGTGGCACTGCGCACGCTGGGGAGCGCCCGGGCGGTCGCATCCCTGGGAGTCGGAACTCGCAGCGGAGCGGCGACCGGGCGAGGGCAGCTCGCGCTGGAGTATCTGCTGTCTCCCCGGGCGGCGGGTCGGGTGGGGGTGTACGCCGGCGGAGGTCTGGCCGGGGTCGTGGGGGCCGGGAAGGGAGGATATCTCCTGGCGTACGTCGGAGTGGAACGAAGCCCCGGACTATCGAGAGGGTGGTCGCTCGAGGCCGGGCTGGGCGGGGGGTATCAACTTCGCGCGGCGTTCCACTGGCGGCGATTCCCGCCCGGATGGCGGCCCCGGAAATGAACGGGCCGCCCGGGCGCGCTGCCCGGGCGGCCGGCCTCACGATAGCGCGGATTCAGTTGGTCGGGGACCCGGCGACTTCGGGCTTCCCTCGAATGACCGGCTTGCAGAATCGCTCACCCAGGACCCGGACCTGGGCCAACTGCTCCTCACCGAGATCGGTGTAGCGCTCGGCGAGATACTGCATGGTATCGTCCATCCATTCCTTCTGGTGCTCCGGTTCGGCTTCGGTCACCCCGCAGCGCAGGATGTGGCTGAACAACTCATCTCGGGCCTGATCCACCACCGATGGTCCCGCCGAACGCTCCGCCTTTTTCTTGATGGTCATGCACCGTCCTTTGATGGGTGATGCCGGGGTCCGGACCCCGACCTAAGCCCTTGCTCAGAAAGAATATAATGGCTTGTACCGTTCGGGCGCAAAGGGGGCTCTGGACTGCGCTTGGGCGGGCCGTCCATTACATTTGGCGGCGCGATGGCGGACCATGATGAGGTGTACGACGAGGGCCGGATCCAAGCGCTCCGGAGCATGCTCCGCGCGCTGGCCGAGCGAATCCTCGAGCTGGATGGATCCGGCCGAGTCTTGCAGAATGTGCCCGAGCTTTTGGGGCGGATGGGTGACCTCCGCTCGGAGCTCTTCCACTACGAGGTCCGGTCGACCTACGACACGCCGGAGATCGCCGAGCACCGTCGCCTGGTGGACGACGCGCTCGACGCGCCGGATTTTCTGAGCCCCGACCCCGAGGATGACGAGCCATGGCGGAATCCCCGTCAGGAGTAAATCGCTTCTACGTGATGCTGGGCGTGGTCGCCGTGGCCGGCGCCGGGGCGCTGCTCTACCTGGTGCAGAAGCCCAAGACGGTGAGCATTCCGGCGAATGTGACCGTGCTCGCGGCAGATACCGCCGGGTTTCGGGGTTACTTCCTGGGGTCCGACTCGGCCAAGCTCGAGGTGACCGAATACGCCGACTACCAGTGCCCGATCTGTCAGGACTTCGAGGCGGTGCAATTCCCTTCGGTGAAGCAACAGCTCATTCAGACCGGGCTGGTGCGCTGGCGCTACCGGGATTTCCCGCTCAATCAGCACCCGCACTCACGCCTGGCGGCCCACGCCGCCGCCTGCGCCAGCGAGCAGGGAAGGTTCTGGGAAATGCACGCGATCATCTACGAGCGGCAGTCGGAGTGGGCCAGTGCGCGGAATGCCACGGGGAAATTCGAGGGGTACGCGGGCTCGGCGGGCCTGGATGTGCCCAAGTACACCGAATGCATGACGAGCGCCCGGTTCGCGGGGAGGATTCAGGCGAGTCTCGACGAAGGCACCAAGGTCGGGGTGAACGGCACGCCCAATTTCCTGATCGGCGGGATGCTTTACGTCAGTGAGCTTACCTCGGACAGCATCGCCGCGATCGTGCGGCGCCTGCTCCCCGCCGCCACCAAGTGACCCGGGCCCGCATGGCGGTGGCGCTCCTCAGCCTCGGGGGAGGGTTTCTCGCCCTCTATCTCTATCTCTTCAAGATCGGCAAGATCGGAACCCTGGCCTGCGGCACCGGGGCGTGTGAGACGGTGCAGCTCTCCCCCCAGTCGCGGTTCCTGGGTGTCGAGGTGTCGTTGATCGGGGTGGTGGGATACGGCGGTCTCTTCCTGCTCGCGCTGTTGTCGCTGCAGCCCCGGTTCGGCGGAGCGGCCTGGCCGTCCCGGCTGCTCGGCGGGCTGTCCGGCGGCGCGGTGCTCTTCACCGCTTACCTCACCTATCTCGAGCTCTTCGTCATCCACGCGATCTGCCGCTGGTGCGTCACTTCGGCGGTGCTGATTCTGCTCATCTTCTTCTTGACGCGCCGCGACCTGCGTCAGAGCGCGCGCGCGGGAGCATGACGCCGGACGAATCCGCGCTGCGCCAGCCTCCCCGCGGCGGCGCGCTCGCGTCGCTCTCGCTTGCCGCGCTGGGCGTGGTGTACGGCGACATCGGGACCAGCCCGCTCTACGCCATCAAACAATGCTTCCTCCCGGAGCACGGGCTCGCCGCCACCCCGGAGAACGTGCTGGGCATTCTGTCGCTGGTGTTCTGGTCGCTCACCTTCGTGGTGTCCTTCAAGTACATCACCGTGCTGCTCCGAGCGGACAATCGCGGCGAGGGCGGTATCTTGGCGCTGCTCGCCCTGGTGCGGCCGTCCGGCGAGGCGACCGGCCGCCGCCGTCTCCTCGTGCTGCTCGGCCTCTTCGGCGCCGCGCTCCTCTACGGCGACGGGGTGATCACGCCGGCGGTCTCGGTGCTGGGCGCGCTGGAGGGGATCGACGTCGCCACCCCGGCGCTGGTGAGCTTCATCGTCCCCCTCGCGGTGATCATCCTGGTCGGGCTCTTCGTGGTGCAGCGGCGGGGCACCGCCGGGGTGGGCCGGATCTTCGGGCCGATCATGGTGCTGTGGTTCGTGGCGATCGCCGGGCTCGGGCTCTCGGGGATCGCGCGGGAGCCGACCGTGCTGCGGGCCCTGTGGCCCGGCTACGCAATCCAGTTCTTCGTGCACGACGGCCTCAAGGGCTTCCTCATTCTGGGCTCGGTGGTGCTGGTGCTCACCGGGGCTGAAGCCCTCTACGCCGACATGGGGCACTTCGGGCGGCGCCCCATCCGGCTGGCCTGGTTCGGCATGGTGTTTCCTGCGCTGTTGCTCAACTACTTCGGCCAGGGGGCCCTGCTGCTGCAGGACGCCGGCGGCGCCAGGAACCCGTTCTATATGCTGGTGCCAACGGTCCTGCTCTATCCGATGGTGGTCCTCTCGACCACGGCGGCGGTGGTCGCGAGCCAAGCGCTCATCAGCGGCGCCTTCTCGCTGACCCGGCAGGCGGTGCAGCTCGGCTACAGCCCGCGGGTGACGGTGGTGCACACCTCTTCGGATGAGGCGGGGCAGATCTTCATCCCCGAGGTGAACAAGCTGCTGATGGTGGCCTGCCTCGCGCTGGTCATCGGCTTCAGGAGCTCGACCAACCTGGCGGGGGCATACGGGATCGCGGTGACCGGGACGATGTCGATCACCACGATCCTTTTTGCCCAGGTGGCGCGGGCCCGCTTCCACTGGCCGCTGTGGCGGGTAATCCTCGCCACCGGGCTCTTCCTGCTGGTGGATCTCTCCTTCTTCTCCGCCAACCTGGTCAAGATTCCGGCGGGCGGGTGGTTCCCGATCCTGCTTGCCATCCTGATCTTCATCTTGATGACCACCTGGAAGCGCGGCCGGCTGATGCTGACCACGACCATGCGGGAGAATTCGCTCCCGCTGGACTTGTTCATTCGGGATCTCACCCGGCGCTCCCCGGCGCGGGTGTCCGGCACCGCGGTGTTCATGACCTCCGATGCGAGCCTGGCGCCGCCGGTACTACTGCACCACCTCAAGCACAACAAGGTGCTGCACCAGCGGGTCATCCTGATGTCGGTGGTGACCCGGGAAATTCCCCAGGTGCCAGAGGCGGAGCGGATCGAGCTCGCGGTGCAGGGGGAGGGGTTCTATACGCTGATCGCGTCGTACGGATTCATGGAGTCGCCCGACGTGCCCGCGGTGCTCGCGGCGCTCAAGCCGCAAGGCATCGAGGTCAAGGTGATGGAGACCACCTTCTATCTCGGGCGGGAGACCCTCATCCCCACCGGCGCGGGACCGGCGAAGCGCGCGGCGCTCCTGGCCAAGGGGCTCTGGATGGCGGTCTGGCGGAAGAAACTGTTCGTGCTGATGACCAACAACGCACGCTCGGCGACGGCCTTTTTCCGGCTTCCTGCCAACCGGGTGGTCGAGCTGGGCGCCCAGGTACAGATCTGATGGCGTTTGGCGGACGGCGCCTGCCGGTCAAGGGTTGCCGCCAACCAGGCGGTTGTACAGGCTCCCGATCACCCGGCCGATCGCGTAGCCGATGACGAACGCGTAAATGAATCCGATGAAGCTGCCGCCGATCGTCACCGAATATCCCGGAAAGTAATTCCGCAGCAGCGCCAGGTGCTGTCCGACGTGCACTCCACCTTCCAGCACGAGTACGTTGGTAGCGATGAAGAGGCCGAAGCCGAGGAGCAGTCCCCCGGCGATGCCCCAGGCCCGGGCGTTGAGCCGGAGGATCACCTGGTTGAGCGAGTCGTTGCGGGGGTCGGTCATGGTCGCATCCTCAGATGTGATCCAGAATGTCTCGAGTGGCCTTGAGCTCCATCCGGGCGCGAAGGTAGGCCAGGCTGAGCGCAAGGACGAGATTGCGGCAGAAGGCGAGAAACCATCCGGCGATGAATCCGACGAAGCACCCCCAGCCGAATCCGATGAACGCGCCGGTCCAGCTGATCGAATACCCGGAGAAGAACGCCGCCATCAACCCCAGGTTCATTCCCCCTCCCTCGGGCAGGTAGAGGGCCGCCACCGTGAGCAGGAAGAGCACGCCGCCGGTTACCAGGCCGACGGCGGTGCCGAAGGCCCGCTTGTGGAGTGGCGCGAATGCCAGCACGGCCGGCGCCGGCAGGGAATCGGGAGCATTGCTCGAACCAGTCATGGGGCCTCCTCTGACGCGAGCTCAGGTGGTCGTGGTGAGGGCGACCAGGGTACGCCCGAACGGAAACGGCGGCCCGGAGCGCACCGCATCACGGGTCCGGCGGGCCGTCGGCCCAGGAATCGGTGGTGGGGCGCCGGGGTGTCGGCGGCCAGGACTCGATGCCCATCTCGCTCATCGCATCCACAACGGGCGAAGGGGTGGGCTCGCCGATCAATTGATGGAGCATCCATCCCCAGAGCGCCGCGAATCCGTTCAACGCATAGCACAGGAGGTGCAATGGAATGACCCGGAGCGCGAAGAGGGCGCCCCGGGTTCGGGCGAACCAGAGATACATCGGAATGTTGAGCGCCAAGGGAGGCAGGAGCGCGACCCCGGCGCCGATCAGCCAGCGAGGCTCCCAGAACACCACCGCGGCGCCGAGGAAAAAGAGCGCCGCGCCGACCAGGGCGGTATTCACCTTCTCCCACGCGCTCACGTTGAGCGCCCCCTGGGTCAGCGCCTGGCGTCGCTGGATCAGCAGCCGCATCCAGGGTACCCCGCGATCCACGAAGTCGGTGCGCAGCATCCCGCCCAGCGTCCACTGCTTCAGATGGGTGGCCTGGATCTCGGGCCGGAGCAGGATCCTCCCCCCGAACTCGCGCAGGCGGCCCCCCAGCTCGATGTCTTCGATCTGGGGGCGGCCGAAGTGCCACTCGTCGAACATCCCGGCCCGGACGAACGCACTCTTCCGCACCGCACCGCATCCGGACCAGAATGTGGCCGCCTCGCCCGCGTTCCGCTGGTGAACGTAATGGTGGATCAGATTCCGGTACTGGGAAACGAAGCCCGGCGCGGTCGGGTCGGCGTCGTAGGCACCGAATACCGCGCACACGTCGGGATGCTCCCGGAACACCGCCAGGAACTGCGACAACGTCCCGGGCTTGACCAGCACGTCCGCGTCGACAAACACGAGGATGTCGCCCTGGGAGACCTCCGCCCCGCGATTGCGGGCATAGGAGGGCCCGTGGGGCCGGGTGGTGAGCCGGACCACGTAGTCCGCCTGCTTCTCGGCCAGGTCGGCACTCGCGTCGGTGCTGTCGTCGTCCACCACGACGAGCTCGTAGGCCTCCCGGGGAAGGTTCGACGCCAGCAGCGCACTCAGCGTCCGCTCGAGGTGCGCCGTCCCGTTCCGGACCGGCACGATCACCGAGAGTAGCGGTTTCATCTCAGGATCCCCGCGGGGAGCACCGCCCGCACCCTTCGGAGCCCCTGTCGCCACCGCAAGTACAGCCAGAAGCGGCTGCTGCCCCACGCCTCCAGGCGTCCCGGCTCGCGGAGGTAGAAGGCGTCGAGGCGGGGCAGCCGGTGCGCGTCTTCGGAGCGCCCCAGCGAGCGCAACTCGGTGGTGACCGCCCAATCGAAGGTCCGCCCCGCCGCGCCGGTGGCCGCCTCGTTCAACTCCCCGTACGGATAGGCGAATCCCGCGGGCCGGATGCCGAGCTCGCTGGTGATTCGCTGGGCGGAGCCCTCGATCTCGTCCGCGGCCTCCGCGGCCCCGAGGCTTGCGAGCCGCGGGTGGGTCCGGGTGTGGGCGCCGATTTCGACCCCCTGCTCTGCCAGCCGGCCGAGCTGCTTCCAGTCCAGCAGCTGCAGCTCGGGGATGTTGAACCCCCGCCCACCGGTCCAGTCGTTGGTCGCGCCTACCCGATCGGTGACCACGAAGAGCGTCCAGGGAAATCCGGATTCCGCGAGCAGCGGCGCGGCTTCGATCGCGAGGTTGCGACACCCATCGTCGAACGTGAGGGCGACCGCGTCCCCGTCCGGCGGAGCGGCGAGGAGGTCGGCCACCCGCATCACCCGCACCCGCCCGGTCGCGAGCCACGCCATCTGGCGCCGGAAGGCGTCCCGATCCAGCGAGATCGGGGACCCCGAGGGGTCGATCGAGTGGTAGGTGAGAATGGCGCGCATGAGCTCTCGGCTACGGTCCCTTCGCCCGAAGGTGCGCCACGACATCCGCGATGGTCTGCTTCAGCGGCGTGCGCGGGCGGAACCCGATGGTGCGCTCCAGCTTTTCGACGTTGGGCACCCGACGAAGCATATCCTCGAATCCCTCGGCGTACGCTTCGGCGTAGGGCACGTGAACGATTTCCGATCGGCTGCCGGCCGCGTCCCGCACCAGCTCGGCAAGGCGAGTGATGGTGACCTCCTCGTCCGCGCCGATGTTGAATACCTGGCCCACGGCCTCGGGCGTGCCGAGGAGGCGGATGACCGCCTCGACGGCATCCTGGACATGGCCGAAGCAGCGGCTCTGCTCTCCGGTACCGTACACGGTGATCGGTTCCCCGGCGAGCGCCTGGGCCGCAAAACTGGGCAGCACCATGCCGTACCGGCCGGTCTGGCGGGGGCCGACGGTGTTGAAGAACCGGCAGACGATCACCGGCACGCGCTTTTCCCGCCAATAGGCCAGCCCCAGCCACTCATCCAGCGCCTTGGAGCAGGCATAGGCCCAGCGCGAGTGCGTGGTCGGGCCCAGCGTGAGGTCGTCGGTCTCGGTGAAGGGGATCTGGGTTCCTTTGCCGTAGACCTCGGAGGTGGAGGCGATGAGCACCGGCTTCTGCTTCTTGGCGACGGCGGCCAGGACAACCTCGGTGGCGCGGACGTTGGTCTCGATAGTGTGCACCGGGCGCTCCACGATCAGCCGGACGCCGACCGCCGCGGCGAGGTGCACCGTCGCGTCGCAGCGGTCCACCAGCTCCGAAACCAGGGGCGCGTCGAGCGCGGAGCCGATCCGGTGCTCGAACCCCGGAGAGCCGACCAACTCGATGATGTTGTCCATCGCCCCGGTGGAAAGATCGTCGAGGACCAGCACCCCATCGCCCCGCGCGAGCAGCCGCCGGGCGAGGTGCGATCCGATGAATCCGGCTCCACCGGTTATGAGAACCTTCACGGTGCCTCCGACTGGTCGAGCACGCGGGTAGCGCCGGGTGAGGGGCGGCGGGTGGCCGCGCGGCGGATGACGTCAAGGTAGCGGGGGACCACCGCCCGCTCGGTCCAGTGATCGAGGAAGCCCTGGTAGGCGGTCCGCGCCACGCCGGCCCGCCGCGACGGGTCCTGCTGCAGCCGGCGCATCGCCGCCACCAGCTCCTCGGTGGTGGAGAACAGCTCCCCCGCGCCGGCGGTGGCCACGATTTCCGCGAAGGGGCCAATCCGCCGCGCGATGACCGGGGTCTGATAGCGGAACGCCTCGATGAGGATGATGCCGAAGGTTTCGAAGCACACCGAGGGCACGATGAGCGCCAAGGCGTGCCGGTAGTAGCGGGCGAGCTCGGTGAGCGGCACTCGGCCGAGGAATCGGACCCGATCGGAGCCGGCCGCGAGGGTCTTGAGCGTCGCGGCGTGCTCTCCGTCACCGGCCACCACCAGGTCGGCGTCCGGGTAGCCCTGGAACACCGGAATCACGTCGTCCAGCCCCTTGATGCGCTCCAGCCGGCCGACGAACAGGAAGTACGGCCGCGGATGGGGCGAGGTCTCGCCCGCGGCCGGCGGGGCCGGGTCCGGGTCGGGGAGGAAATACGGCAGCAGCTCCATCTCCTTCGGAAATCCGAACTCCTGGTGTTTGCGCCGGCTGAAGTCGCTCATCGCGATGAAGGCGTCCACGCTCTCGAGGTGCCGCGCGAGCAGGCCGGTGGACCGCCAGAGTTGGGGCGGCCGCCGGTAATGGAGCTGGCATCGAACGCACTGCCGGCCGGTGCAGACCTCCCGCCCATGCCGCCAGAGGACGTGGGTGGGGCAGACCAGCCAGTGCTCATGCGCCATGTACACCCGCACCGCATCGGCTCCGTAGGAAAGGAGCGCCGGGCCGCCGACCAGGGACACGTTGTGGAAATTGATTACGTCGAAGCGCCCGTCGCGGAGGAGGCGCCGGATTTTCCGGCCGTTCACGACCGGCCGGCCCAGTTGCTGGGTCAGCAGGCAGGACAGCGCGCCGAGGCGGCTCTCGAGCCCGATTGTTTCGACGCCGTCGGACGAGGCCACCGGGGCGGGCTGGGGGCCGCGATGCAGCGCGCGGAACGCATCCACGTCGTGGATCACAGTGACCTGGTGCCCGCGCCGGACCAGTGCCTGCGCGAGACGCTGGATGCCGACCGCGTCACCTCCGAAGCTGTACGGCGGGTAGAAGGTGGTGAGGAATCCGAACCGGAGGCCGCTCATGTCGCCGCCTCCCGGAGCGCCGCCAGGGTCACTCGGGCGGCGGCCGGCCAGGTCAGTGCGCCGGCCCGCTGCCGCGCACGCGCTCCCATGGCTCGACGCGCGTCGGGATCGGTGGCCAGCACCCGCATCGCGCCGGTCAGTCCCTCCACGTCGCCCGGCACCACGAAGAATCCACCCCCGTCCAGCAGCGCCGGCAGCGGGCTCTCCAGCGTGGCCACTACGGGAGTGCCGCAGGCCGCCGCCTCCACCGCCGGCAGGCCGAACCCCTCGCATTCCGATGCCAGCACCAGTCCAAGCGCTCCCGAATGCAGATCGCGCAGCTCCTCGTCCGGCACGAATCCGGGCCAGTGCACCAGGGCGTCGGTGCCCGCCTCGGTGATGGCGCGACGGATCGCGTCGTATTCGTGGTGGAACACGTCCCCGGTGAGGGTCCCGACCAGCACCAGGTGTGGCGGGTCGGCCAGCTCCCGAGCCAGCCGGGCATGAGCCTTCACCAGCACGTCGAGCCGCTTGTGGGGGTTGAATCCCCCGACGTAAGTGAACCATCGGGCGGCGGCCGGGAGTCCGGCGTGCGCCGCCGCGGCCGCGATATCGGCCGGGGAGTCCGAGGGCCGGTAGGCTGCCGAGGGAGCCTCGCCGGTCACCCGGATCCGCGAGCGGGAGACCCCGCGGATTCGGACCAGGTCGGCCGCCGCGTACTCCGAGACGGTAAGTAGCACCCGCGACTGCCAGAGGGCCAGGCGGAATTTCGCCTCCCAGAACAGCCGGGCCCGCGCGGTGGGCAGGGTCAGCGCGGGAAACCGGGTCGCGATCAAGTCGTGAAAGCAGACCACAGCCGGCACGCCGGGCGGGGAGGGGAAGAAGGTGTAGGCCGACGGGAAGAAGAGCACGTCGGGACGCTCGCGCCGGACGGCGAGGGTGAACCGCAGGAGATCGCCGGGTGAGCGGTACCCGTCCGCGGAGGCGGCTTGAGTGGGGGATCGCCGCTGGGGGACCACCACCGGGCGGACCCGGCCGCCGGCCAGGGTGAATTGTGCCGCCGCCGCGGGGTCGAGGAAGCAGATGAGCTCGTCCTCGGGCGCGAGGTCGACCATCGCGGCCAGCAGCTCGCGGGTGAAGCGGCCGAAGCCCCGCTGGTTGATCCAGCACACCGCGTCCACGCCGATGCGCATCGTCCCTCACCCGGCCGCCCCGGCGGGGGTCAGAGGGGACTCCAGCCGCTGCTCCTCGTGATACTCGAAGTCGGTATTGACCGACCAGATGTCGTGCGAAGCGCCCTCCATGTTCCACACCGCCATCATGGCGGTGAGCATCGAATGATCCTGGTTGTTGTATTTGTGCATCCCGTTTCGTCCGACGGTATGCAGGTTGGGGATCGCGTCGATGAAGGTCCGGACCCGATCCAGGCAGTCGCGGTACACGCTGTCGTAGATGGGGTACGCCTTCGGCATCCGGATCACGGTGCCGTCCACCACGTCCGCCGCGCGGGCGAGGCCCAGCTCCTCCAGCTCGCGGGCCGCCTGCCCGATCAGGTCGGCGTCGGGGCTTTCCCAGAGGCCGTCACCCTCGAAGCAGAAGTACTCCATCCCGAGGCAGGTGCGCCCGGCGTCGGGCACCATGGCGCGGCTCCAGTTGTTGAAGTTCTGGATCCGCCCGACCTTGACACCCGGCGTGTGGATGTAAATCCAGTTGTCGGGGAAGAGATTCTCCCGGTCGAGAATCAACGCGACCACGATGAAATCGCGGTAGCGGAGCCCGGCGGCCGCCTCGCGGATCTGCGCCGGCGGAGCCGGCGCCAAGGCGCGCACCAGCGTGCGCACCGGCATGGTGCTGAGTATGTGATCGGCGGGGATGCGCCGCTCACCTTCGGGCGTCGCGGCCCGCACCGCCCGCACCTGTCGGACTCCGGTGACCGGATCCGCCTCGTGCTCGATGGCGGTGACGGCGTGCCGCATCAGCACCTCGTTGCCCATCGCGCGCACCCGGTCACGGCAGGATTCCCACATCTGCCCGGGTCCGAGGCGGGGGTACCGAAACTCGTTGATGAGGCTCTTGATCTTGGTGGATCGCCGGTTGAGGGCCGCGGCGGACGCGATGGCCCGCGCGAGGGAAAGCCCCTGGATCCGCTGGGCCGCCCACTCCGCCCGAATCTCGGTGCAGGGGATGCCCCAGACCTTTTCGGTGTAGGTCTTGAAGAAGATCTCGTACAGCCGCCGGCCAAACCGGTTGGTGACCCACTGCTCGAAATTCTCCTCGACCGGGGTCGGAT
Source organism: Gemmatimonadota bacterium (assembly GCA_041491785.1). Taxonomy (GTDB): domain Bacteria; phylum Gemmatimonadota; class Gemmatimonadetes; order Gemmatimonadales; family GWC2-71-9; genus JABFSM01. The sequence continues at coordinate 17,801 of JBGPVQ010000004.1, forward strand.
AGAGGCGGGCGTGCAGGTAGCTCCCCATGATCCGGAGCGCGTTCCAGAGCCCTAGTCCGCTCAGAGCATTGGCGGCCTTGAGGGGATAGTCGAAGTACCTGCCGTTGTAGTGGATTCGCGAGAGCCGCGGCACCGAGATGAACTCCGGTCCGAGAATCTCCTCCCAGAGGCTCTGAACCGGCTCGATCTTCGTGAAAAAGCGATGGCCGCCGATGTCGAACCGGTAACCGTTGTACTGCGCGGTGCGGGAAATCCCGCCGACGAGCTCGTCGGCTTCCAGCACGGTCACCCGGTGGCCCCGCTTCGACAGCAGGTAGGCCGCAGTCAACCCCGCGGGGCCGGCGCCCACCACCAGCACGTGGTCCCCGTTCTTGAGCGGGGCGACCACTCGCGCGGTGCCGGCGCCGTTTTCGGTGGTCGACGCGGCCATCAGGCGGTCACGAAGACCGGAAGCAGCGGCAGGGTGCCGCGAGGACGCCGCTCAACTCGGGTGGCGTCACTCAGGCGACAACTCACGGGCCTTGCCATCGCCGCCCTTCGCGATCGCGGTGAGTGCCGCACAGGCATCGGCGTGGGCGGTCTCGGGAGGGTCGGTCGAGAGGAGGAGCGCTCGCGGCGGAAAGTGACCTTCGAGTCGAAGCTGGTGGCAGGAGGCCAGGAGCAGGGGGGCCAGCCGGGCACTTTCCCACCAGGCCATCCGGGGGAGAAAGATGAATCGAATGTGCCGGGCGCGGAGCCAGCCGACCACCTCTCCCGGAGGAGTGCGAAGCAGCGGTTCCGAACGCTCGGTCAGGTGCCCGCTGAGGAAGCCAATCGCCTGGGACCTTTCCGTGAGCACGATGTCGTCCGGGGCGGCGTGAGCGCGGATGTACTCGGAGCCGGCCGCCAAGCTGAGGGCGACCTGGTCATAGCAGCCGGGGCTCGAGTAGGGTCGGCTCCGATCGCAATCGCGGTACTCGACGATTCTCTGGACGGCGCCCTGGACGCCGCCGATCGCGAGGAGCAGCACCACCGCCCCGAGCGTGGGCCCGCGAGCCCGAGCCGGAAGGTACTGGCTGAGGCCGCGGGCCCCCAGCAGGACGGCCAGCAGTGTCAGAGGCACCATCGGAGTCACCAGGCGATGGTCCGCCCAGGGCCACACCAACAGGACCGCCCCATAGAGCAGCCAATACGCCGCCGCCGCGGGCCAGCTCCGGGCGAGGGGAACCAGGCCCGCCACGAGCAGGACGGCCAGGATTCCCACCCCGATCAAGTTGTCGATGACGGTGCCGCGAACGGTCGGCAGGGCCAGCGCGAAAGGCAGCTCGGTGGTGGCATACTCCTTTGCGACGCTGGCGGCGCCCACCACCACCTTCACGACGAACGGGGCGGGGTTTCGGGCCGCCGGCCGGCTGGCCTCCGTCGCGTACGACCCGTGGCCCCCGTGGCGGGAGGCGTATGACACATAGGCGAACCAGCCGCCGACCACCACCGCCGACGCCACCAGGTAGGTCGGGAAGAGTCCTCGCACCCGCCGGCGGGCCGACCAGGCCCAGAGACCCACCCCGACCACCAGCGCGATACCCGCGGATCTGGTCAGAAACGCGAGCAGCGCGAGTCCGACCGCGAGGAACCCTCGGCCCGCCGCAGCGCGGTCGGTCGGCAGGGTCGCCGCCAACGCGGCGGTCGTGAGCAGGAGGAAGAGGCCCTCGGACATCAAAGAGCCCCCCATCCACAGCATCTCGCGGTTGAGGGCAAGCAGCACCAGGAACCCGAGGGCGAGCTCGGTACCCACGAGGCGCCGTGCCACCGCGAAAAGCAGAACCAGCGCCACGGCGAGCAGCGCGAGATTGCTGACCCGGAGTAGGTCGTGATTCTCGCCGGTGATGCTCCGCACCAGCACCAGCCAGGCCGGGTAGACCGGCGGATACTTGACATGGAGCGGGGCGCTCGCCATGGAGAAGTCGCGATACGAGCCGCTCTGGAGCGACCGGCTGAGCGAGAGGTAGGTCAGCTCGTCCATGCCCTTGGTCATGGTCGGTTCCCGGCCGAGCCAACCAGTCACCAGGAACAGGAGTACCAGGAAGGCGACGATGGGATACCGCAGGCGGGCCATGATTCCGGGAGGATCCCCGCTCTGGTCACCCCCGGCCCCCTCTGACTCACCTGCAGGACTTCGGCTCATTACCCCCTCGGAGGCCACTCACTCGGGTTGTGGTAAGAATGCAACAGTGCGTGGCCGATTTCGCACGCCATTACCCCTCAGCGGGGTTCGTTCGACGGTCGCGGGTGCGTCAGGTGCCGAACAGGGTCAGGTGGGTCAGGAATCGTGCCAGTGCTGATCACCCCTCTTCGCTCTCGTACTGGTCTTTGAGGCGCGCCACCACGTTCGGATCGGCCAGGGTGGTGGTGTCGCCGAGGGTCCTCCCTTCCGCAATGTCCTTGAGCAGGCGCCGCATGATCTTCCCGCTGCGGGTCTTGGGGAGGTCGGCGCTGAAGTAGATGTCGTCGGGCCGCGCGATGGCGCCGATCTTCTTGGTCACGTGCTCCTTCAGATCGTCCTTCAGGCTGGCGCTCGGCACGTTTCCGTCTTTCAGCGTCACGAAGGCGGCCAGCGCCTGCCCCTTGAGCTCGTGGCTCTTTCCGACGACCGCCGCTTCGGCCACCAGCGGATGGTCCACCAGGGCGCTCTCCACCTCCATGGTGCCGATCCGGTGCCCCGCGACGTTCAGCACGTCGTCCACCCGGCCGAGGATCCACCAATAGCCGTCGTCGTCCACCTTGGCGCCATCGCCGGCGAAGTACTTCCCCGGGAAGCGGCTCCAATAGGTTTCCTGATACCGCTCGTCGTCGCCGTAGATGGTCCGGAGCATTCCCGGCCATGGCTCGGTCAGGGTAAGAAAGCCGCCGCCCTTCTCGAGTCGTTTCCCCTGGGTGTCCACCAGCTCAGCGGAAATCCCCGGGAACGGGATCGTGGCCGAGCCGGGCTTGGTGGCCACCACGCCGGGGAGCGGGGTGATCATGATGCCGCCGGTTTCGGTTTGCCACCAGGTATCCACGATCGGGCAGCGGGTCCCGCCGATGTGCTGATGGTACCACATCCACGCCTCCGGATTGATCGGTTCCCCGACGCTCCCGAGAAGACGAAGGCTGGACAGGTCGTGCCGGGCGGGATGCTCGACGCCCCATTTCATGAAGGCACGGATCGCGGTCGGCGCGGTGTAGAACACGCTGACTCCGTGCCGCTCGATGAGGCCCCAGAAGCGATCGCGCTCGGGCCAATCGGGGGCACCCTCGTACATCAACACGGTGGCCCCGTGAGCGAGGGGGCCATACACCACGTAGGAATGGCCGGTCACCCAGCCGATGTCCGCGGTGCACCAGAAGACGTCCTGCTCCTTGAGGTCGAAGACGTACTTGGTGGTGGCCGCGGCCTGGGTGAGGTAGCCGCCGGTGGTATGGACGATTCCCTTGGGCTTCCCCGTCGTGCCCGAAGTGTAGAGGATGAAGAGCAGATCCTCCGAGTCCATCGCCTCGGGCGGACAGACCATCGCCGCATCCTCGAGCAGCCGGTGCCACCAGTGGTCGCGTCCCTCTTGCATCCGGGCAAACGACTCGTCGCCTTCGCCGCCGGCCCGCCGGCGGACGACCAGCACATTCCGGATGGTGGGGCAGTCGGTGATCGCCTCGTCGGCGAACCGCTTGAGCGGCAGCACCTGGCCGCGGCGATATCCGCCGTCCGCCGTGATGAGGGCCACCGCGCCGGCATCGTTGATCCGGTCCCGCAGGGACTCGGCGGAGAAGCCGCCGAACACCACCGAATGGACCGCACCGATCCGGGAGCAGGCCAGCATCGCGACGGCCGCTTCGGGAATCATCGGCAGGTAGATCGCCACCCGGTCGCCGCGCTTCACGCCCAGGCTGCGGAGCGCATTCGCGGCGCGATTCACCTCGCGGGAAAGCTCCCAGTAGGTGAGGGTCCTCCGGTCGCCGGGCTCCCCCTCCCAGATCAGCGCCGCCTTGTTGCGGCGGGGTCCGGCGAGATGGCGGTCGAGGCAGTTGACCGAAACGTTGAGCTTCCCGCCCACGAACCATCGGGCATGGGGAAGCGACCACTCGAGGACCCTGGACCAGGGGGTCATCCACTCGAGGGTCCGGGCCTCGTCTTCCCAGAACCGCAGGCGATCGGCCTTCGCGCGCTCATAGAGCGCGGCTGTCGCGGTCGCCTGGGCGGCGAACCCGGGGGGAGGCGGGAAGCGGCGTTGCTCGCTCAGCAGCGTGTCGAGTTGGTCGGTCATCGAAGCGGGAGCCGGGGAGTCAGGGAGTCAGGGAACCAGGGCGTGCACTCCCCCTAATGAACACTCTCCGGGCCGCCGGGCAAGGGCGGATGCGAGATGCAGCACGATGCGCGTCGAGTCGGTGCGATGCAGCCACGCCCGCGTGCCTCGCGAGGAGGGCTTTGCGCTCGGTTGATCTCCGCGCTTGCAGATCCCCACGACCTATCGCGGAGTGCGGTGTGGGTCGGGTCTCTATTGCCTGAGGTGCGGGCCGGTAAGTGATTCAGATGGTGCGAGTTGGTAAGGTTGGCACCGTCCTCGCCGTGGTCGTTCTCCCGGTGGCGCCGAATGACGTCGCCGGAAAACAATTCGACTCGCCCGACAAGAGCACACCCGGAGCGATCCGGGGCCGCAAAGCCAGAGGTCTCGCGCCGTGCGAGACGGCTCAGCTGCCGAAGGTGAGCTTACCCCGGGAACGAACCCGGACCGGCTCGGGCGTGGGAGGCGACGACATGTCCGCCACGCAAGCAACCGCCCGAAGCATGCTCGCTCCCGCAGAACTCGGGCTGGACACCCGTCTCGCCTTCCGTGAGGCGGCGATCCGGCTGCTCGACGAGCTGCCCGACGGGGCCACCCTCGCGGTGGACCTGACGCCGACGGAGCGGGTGGATTCCGCCGGCCTTTCCGCCCTCATGCTGGTGCAGCGTCACGCCGCGGACCGCGGACAGCAGATCGTGCTGCGCCATCCCAGCGACGAGCTCCGCTTCCTGCTGGCCCTGACCCAGATGACCGATCTGTTCACCGTGGAGCCACGGCGCCCGTAGCTATATTTGCGCGGTGACGGGCCTCCTCCCGCGCCGGCGCGTCCTCTTCATCGAAGACGATCCGGACCTGCGCGAAGTCTACCAGCAGCTCTTCGCGGGCGGCTTCGACTTGGCCTTCGCCGCCACCGGCGCCGAGGCGCTGGTGCAGTTGCGGGAATTTCGTCCCGACCGGCTGGTGCTGGACATCCAGCTCCCCGACGCGAACGGCCTCGACCTCCTGCGGCGCCTGCGGGAGCGGAACGGCACCCTCCCGGTCGTGATCACCACCGGCTTCCCGGATTCCGCTGCCGCACTCGAGCGGAGCGGGCTCGTTTACCAGCGTCTGCTTCTCAAGCCATTCCCGATGGATGAGCTCGCCGCGGCTCTCGACGCCGTTGGCTGAGCCGCCGCTGCTCGCGGCGGCGGCGCTGACCCGTCGCTTCGGGTCGGCGCGCGCGCTGGCCGGCGTCGACCTCGCGGTGTGGCCGGGAGAGTGCCACCTGGTGGCCGGGCCCAACGGAGCAGGGAAGAGCACGCTGCTCCGTCTGCTGGCGGGCCTGGCGCGGCCCAGCAGCGGAACCGTGTTGCTGGACGGCCGCCCGCTGGCCGAGCAGCCGTTTGCCCGGCGGGCGGTCGGGCTGCTGTCGCATCAGAGCCACCTGTACGACGACCTCACCCCCGCCGAGAATCTGGAGTTCGCCGCCCGGCTCTACGGCCTGCCGGATCCGGCCGGTGCGGCGCGGGCCGGGCTTGCCTCGGCGGGCCTCAGCGATCGCGCCGACGACGCGGTCCGCCGGCTGTCCCGGGGAATGGTGCAGCGGGTCGCCATCGCTCGGGCACTCCTGCACGGGCCGCGGGTACTCCTGCTGGACGAGCCGTTTACCGGTCTCGATCCGCAGTCCGCCACCCGGGTGGCCGCGCTCCTGGAAACCCAACGGGCGCAGGGGCGGGGACTGGTGCTGGTGAGCCACGAGGTGCACGAGTCGTGGAAGCTGGCCACCCACGCCCACCTCCTGGTGCGGGGAGCGTGGGCCCTTACCGGCCCCAAGAACGGGACCCTCGACGAATTCCTCCACCGCTACCGGGAGGTGCTCGATGGGTGATTTCCTCCGGGTGGC
>JBGPVQ010000005.1:0-23230 GCA_041491785.1 Gemmatimonadota bacterium
ACGGTCCTGGTGCCGGTCTTCGAATACCGGATCGAGGGGAAGACCCTTTCCTACCGCTGGACCGACGTGGTGCCCGGATTCGACATGCCGGTCCGGGTGACGCTCAAGGCAAGCAAATTCAAGGAGATCCATCCCATCGAAAGCTGGCAGACGGCCAAGCTCAAACTGGCGAATCCGGCCGACTTCAAAGTGGACCCCAATTACTACGTGATCCAGCGGGAGGCGAGCCAGTAGCACGTACCAGAAACCCGGGCTTGGATGCATATTCTCCCGCGTTCCCCGTCGCCGGCCTTGCCCTCACACCCCGAGCCCCCCGTGCGCACCCTGCTTCGCGTCGCCGCCTCCTGCCTCCTCGTCACGCCGCTCGCCGCCCAGACGGTGGACACCGCCGCCTTCGGCTCGCTCAGCTGGCGCAACCTCGGCCCGCAACGCGGCGGCCGCTCGGTGGCAGCCGCCGGGTCCGCCGCCCGGCCCAACGAGTACTACATGGGCACCACCGGCGGCGGGGTTTTCAAGACCACCGACGGCGGGCAGACCTGGGCGCCGGTCAGTGACAAATACTTCGGCGGAACCATCGGCGCGATCGCGGTGAGCGAGTCGAACCCCGACATCGTGTACGTGGGCGGCGGCGAGTTTCCCATCCGGGGCAACGTGTCCCACGGTGACGGAGTCTACAAGTCCACCGATGCGGGGAAGACCTGGACCTACGTCGGCCTGGTGGAAACCCGCCAGATCGCCAAGATCCGGATCCATCCCCGCAACCCCGACATTGCCTACGTTGCCGCGTTCGGTCCGGTCTGGGGGCCGAGCCCGGCGCGCGGAATCTTCAAGACCACCGACGGCGGGAAGACCTGGACCCGGAGTCTCGCTCGCAACGACTCCACCGGCGCGATCGACCTGGCGATGGACCCCACCAACCCCGACGTGCTCTACGCCGGATTCTGGCAGGCGGGACGGAAGCCGTGGACGCTGATCAGCGGCGGTGCGGGGAGCGGGCTGTTCAAGAGCACCGACGCCGGCAGGAGCTGGAAGGAAATCACCCGAAATCCGGGACTTCCCGCGGGGATCATCGGCAACGTGGGGATCACGGTCTCGGGTGCGAACCCCCGGCGGGTGTGGGCCATCATCGAGGCCGACTCGGGCGGGGTGTACCGCTCCGACGATGGGGGCGAGAGCTGGGTCCGCCTCAACGGGGAGCGGAAGCTCCGGCAGCGGGCCTGGTATTACTCCCGCATCTTCGCGGACCCCCGGGACGAGAACACGGTGTACGTGGACAATGTGCAGTTGTGGCGGTCTACCGACGGAGGCAAGACCTTTCCGCGCCCGATCAACACTCCCCACGGGGACCACCACGATCTCTGGATCGCGCCCAACGACCCGCGCCGGATGGCCAGCGCCGACGATGGCGGCGTCGCCGTATCGACCGATGGGGGCCAGCACTGGTCGAGCCTGGAATTCCCGACGGCGCAGTTCTATCACGTTACCACAACCAACCACTTCCCCTACCGGGTGTGCGGCGCGCAGCAGGACAACAGCACCGTCTGCATGCCGAGCCGGCCGGTGTTCGGCGCCGACCTGCAGGACTTCTACGATGTGGGTGGGGGTGAATCGGGATACATCGCCGTCCGTCCCGACAACCCCGACGTCGTCTTCGCGGGGAGCTACGGGGGCCTGCTGACCCGCAAGGATACCCGCACCGGCATCGAGCGGGACGTGAATCCCTGGCCGCTCAACCCGATGGGGCATTCGGCCATCGACCTCAAGTACCGGTTTCAGTGGACCTTTCCGGTCGTGCTCTCGCCCCACGATCCGAACACCCTGTACGCCGGCGCCAACGTGGTGTTCAAGTCCACCGACGAGGGGTCGAGCTGGACGGCGATCTCCCCCGATCTCACTCGCCACGACCCCGCGACGCTGGGCCCCTCCGGCGGGCCGATTACCAAGGATCAGACCAGCGTCGAGTACTACGGCACGGTATTCACCATCGCCGAATCGCCCAGGGCCAAGGGGACGGTCTGGACCGGCTCGGACGACGGTCTGGTGCAGCTGACGAGGGACGGCGGCACCACCTGGACCAACGTCACTCCGAAAGACCTGCCGGAGTGGGCCCGCATCTCGATCGTGGAGGCCTCGCCGCACGACGCGGGAACCGCCTACGTGGCCGCCAACCGGTTCCAGATGAACGACTACACGCCGTACATCTACCGAACCAGCGACTTCGGGAAGAGCTGGACCCGGACCACCGAGGGAATCGCTGCGACGGAGTTCGTGCGCGTGGTGCGCGAAGACCCGACCCGGAAGGGCTTGCTGTTTGCCGGGACCGAGCGCGGGGTCTGGGTGTCCTTCGACGACGGGGGCCACTGGCAGCGGCTTTCCCGAAACCTTCCGCCGGTGCCGGTCCACGACCTGACCGTGAAGGAGGGCGACTTGGTCGCGGCCACCCACGGCAGGGCGTTCTGGATCCTCGATGACATCTCGGTGCTCCGGCAGCTTGCGGCGGATCAGCTGCAGAGCGACACCCATCTGTTCCAGCCGCGCGACGCGTATCGCATCGCGCCGGGATTCTTCTTCGGGGGCGGAGGAAGCATCGGCTGGGACGGCGCCAGCGTGCAGTACTGGCTTAAGAAGGGCGGCCAGAAGGTGAGCCTCGACTTCCTCGACGCCAAGGGCGCCGTGATTCGAGGCTTCTCCAGCGAGCAGGACTCGGTGGCGCGGGCCGACAGCCTCCGCACCGCGACGAAGAAGGCCGAGCGGGAAAGCCTTGCCCGGCAGGCAGCCGACAGCCTGACCCGGCTCGGCGTACTCCCGGGGGCGATCAAGGCGGACTCCGCAGCGGAACCGCCCCGCAGCGAGGGCTTCCGCTACACGCCGCCGCCCCGAGTGCCGAGCAAGGCCGGCATGAATCGATTCAACTGGAGTCTGCGCGCACCGGACGCCGCGGCATTCAATGGGTTGATCATGTGGGCCGGCGGCACGGCGGGACCGGTCGTGCCGCCGGGCGCCTACAGCGTCCGGCTTACGGTGGGCGACCGGACCGAGACCCAGCCCTTCAAGGTCTTGAAGGATCCCCGTACCTCCGCCACCCAGGCCGACCTCGATGCGCAATACGAGTTCCTGATCCAGGTTCGCGACAAGAGCTCCGAAGCCAACAATGCCGTCCGTACCATCCGCAACGTGAAGGCGCAGCTCGCGGGGCAGCGGGCCAAGGCCGGTTCACGGGGCGCGGCGCTCGAGAAGCTGGCCGGGGCGTTCGAAGCGGAGCTCTCCGCCGTCGAGGCGGAGATCTACCAGGTGAAGAACCGCAGCGGGCAGGACCCGCTCAATTACCCGATCCGGCTCAATAACCAGATCGCCGCACTGTCCGGCGTCGCGGGAGGTGCGGAAGCCCGGCCCACGGCGCAGACCCTGGAGGTGTTCCGCCTCCTTTCCGGCCAGCTCGACCAGCAGCTCAAACACCTGGGAGACCTGCTGGGCGGCGGACTGGCGGGGGTGAATGCCGAGCTGGTAAGGCTTGGCTTGGAGAAGATCACGCCCGCGACGGCAGAAGTCGTGACGCCATGAGTTTGCGGGTGGGGCTCCGGGTTCTCCTCGGGCTCGCCGCATCCGCCTGCGACTCCGGCTCCGGGCGGGTTCCTCCCACCGAGAATCTCTCCGCCGCGCCGGATACCCTGGTGGCGGAGTGGGCGAATCTTCCGGTGGCGGTATCCCTCGGCGGAGGACGCTGGGCTGTGGTAGCGCCCGGGTGGGACGCCGCCACTATTGCGGACTTCCGCGCCAGGTCCCTCACGCCCCTCGGCGGCCCGAAACAGCGAGCCTACCTCCACCCCTCCGCGCTCTTCGCGGTGGGCGATACCATCTACCTGGGCGATTGGGGACTGCGCCGCACTACGGTGTGGAGCCCCGACGGACGCTTGCTTGATTCGATTCCCGTCGCGGATCCGCTGCGCGGAGCCTTTCCCCATGCGCGGGATGCGGCGGGTCAGCTCTACTACGAGGTAACCCCGCTGCCCCGCCGCGACGGCAGTCACAACCGGGACTCCGCCGCAATCGTCCGCGCTCCGCGGTCGCTGGCGCGGTTCGACAGCGTGGCGCGGCTGGCCCCGCTCGACGTGATGGAGATGAAGCGGGAAAGCTCCAGCCGCTTCGAACGGCGGGTGTTCAGCGGGACCGATCTCTGGGGTGTCTGGCCCGACGGAACCTTGTGGATCGCACGGGTGGGCCGGGCACAGATTGTCTCGGTGGATGCCCAGGGCAGGGTGACCAAGGGTCCGGAGCTTCCCGACCCGGTATGGGAGGTGACCCAGTCCGACCGGGACCGCTACCTGCAGGGCTACACCGAGGATGTCCGCCCCAAGGAAGCCGACCTCCCCTTCGCCCTGATTTTTCCTCCGTTCACCGCCGCGTTCGCCGCGCCGGGCCAGACCATCTGGCTGGAGAAGAGCAAGCCGATGCTCGATTCGGCGCGGATGATCCACGTACTCGACCGCGCGGGGCACCTGATCCGGGTGCTCCAGATCAACGGGGCGGCACGGCTGATCGCGGTGGGGGGCAACGCGCTGCTGCTGGCGGAACAGTTCGAGAAGGGAGTACGGCTGCTCCAGGTGCGGATACCGGCGGCACCACGGTCCGTTGCGGGCGGGAGCCGAAACAAGGGGGCCGGCGCACGATGAGGATGGGCTGCCGAGCGGGGGGATCTTGACACGGGCGATAAAATGTAAACGTTTACATCAGCCAGAAACCGGGCGTACGCTGCTCTTTGTTTCAGAATGACACGTGGATTAGTTAGGCATCCGCAGCACCACCGGGGAGGTACTCCACGTCCCATCGGGTGCAGGCCATGGTCACCATCAAGGACGTCGCTCGTGCGGCCGGCGTCTCGGTGGCGACCGCCTCGCGGGCAATGAACGACAGCCGGCTGGTGGCCGAGGACACGCGGGCGCGGATCCGCGAGGTCGCCACCCGGATGTGGTATACCCCGCACGGCGCCGCCCGGAGCTTGATCACCCGGCGCACCCACACCATCGGCGTCCTGCTTCCCGATCTGTATGGTGAATTCTTTTCCGAGGTCATCCGGGGAATCGACCTCACCGCGCAGCGCGGCGGATACCACTGCCTGGTGTCCAGCGCGCGCCACGACGGCCCTCAGCTGGAAGCGGCGCTCCGTTCCATGCGCGGGCGAGTCGACGGCCTGGTGCTGATGTCCCCGGAGTTTACCGGTGAGCTCTCGCGCCGGACGCTGCCCGGAGAGTTCCCGGTAGTCCTGCTCAATTGCCCGCCCAGCGGGCTGCCGTTCGACAGCCTGACCGTTGCGAACTACGAGGGTGCCTACGGGATGGTCCGGCACTTGGTGGTCCGGGGACACCGGAGAGTTGCGATCATTCAGGGGGCGGCGGGCAACTTCGACGCGGCCGAGCGGCTGCGCGGCTACCGCGCGGCGCTCCGGGACGCGCACCTTCCCGAGCGCCCGGAGGTCGAGCTCCCCGGAGACTTCACCGAGGAATCGGGGTACGCGGCGGCTCGAGCGCTGCTCCAGCTTGCCGAGCGGCCGACCGCGATCTTCGCGGCCAACGATTGCATGGCGATCGGCGCCCTCAGCGCACTGCGCGACAGCGGCGTCATGGTGCCGGAGACGGTTGCGATCGGGGGCTTCGACGATATCCCGATGGCCCGGTATGTGGTGCCCGCCCTGACCTCGGTCCATGTGGACATCAGCGCGTTGGGTGAGCGGGCCGCGGCGCGCCTCCTGTCGAGACTCGGGGCTCCGGCCGACCCGGAGCCTCGGAGCGAAACCCATCCCACCACGCTGGTCGTACGAAGATCATGCGGTGCCCCGGATCGTTCGAGCAGTTTTTCCGCCCGTACACCACCACGGAGGAATGTTGTATGAGGATTCATCGAGTCGCATCAGCCCTGCGCCGGCTGCTGGTCGCCGGTCTGGCCCTCGGGGCCCTGTCGGCGGTCCGCTCCCTGGCCGCCCAGACCAGCACCGGCACGGTCCGCGGCACCGTCACCGGTGCGGACGGCAAGGCGGTCGCCAACGCCGAAATCTTGGCGAAGAACATCGCCACCGGCGTGCAGCGTAGCACGACGAGCCGTGCCGAGGGGTTCTACACCCTGCCCGGACTGGTCCCGGCGATCTATGACCTGACGGTCCGCCGCATCGGCAGCGGCGCGGTGACCCGCAGGATCGTGGTGCAGGTCGGCGTCACCCAGATTCAGGACTTCAGTCTCGAGGCGAAGGTGGTGCAGATCCAGGAGCTGGTGGTGCAGGCGGCCGCCGCCGAGACCAGGACCTCGGAAGTGGCCACCAATGTCACCCCGGCCCAGATCGCGAAGCTGCCTTCCCCCAGTCGCAATTTCCTCGACCTGGCGGCGCTGACGCCCGGCATCACCGTCACCGAGGATCGCATCAACGGGCAATTCAGAACCTTCTCGGCCGGTGGGCAGGGCCCCAATTCAGTCAATCTCTTCATCGACGGTACCAGCCTCAAGAACGACCTGACCGCTGGCGGCGTCTCGGGCCAGGACGCCAGCCGCGGCAATCCCTTCCCGCGGAATGCCATCCAGGAGTACCGGGTCATCAGCCAGAACTTCAAGGCCGAGTATCAGAAGGCATCCAGCGCGATCATCACCGCCACCACGAAATCCGGCAGCAACATCTGGACCGGCAACGTGTTGTTTGGCTATCAGACCAAGGGCCTGGTGGCGCTGGACACCTTTCAGCTCGCCGATAAGAAGGCCAACCCGACCACCTTCAAGAAGCCGGACTACAACCGGTCGCTGCTTGCCCTGAGCGCCGGCGGCCCGATCCAGCGGGACAAGCTGTTCTTCTTCGGGTCCTACGAGGGCAACTACCAGAACCGCTCGAATCGGGTGAACTTCCCCGCGCTCCCGGCTGCCGGAGCCTTCCCGGCGCTCGACACGGTCAATCTGGCCCAGTACAATGGAAGTTTCTCATCTCCTTTCCGGGAGACGCTGCTGTTCGGCAAGCTGAGCTACGCCGCCAGCCCCAAGTCGTCCGCTGAGCTGAGCTTCAGCAATCGCCATGAAACCGACGTCCGGGATTTCGGCGACCGATCCGCTTTCCAGGAGGCGGTGAACTTCCGTCAGAACATTTCCATCGCCCAGCTGAAGCACAACTACTTCTCGGGGCCGTGGCTCAACGAAGCGAAGGTGGACTATTCACGTTTTCGCAGAAACCCCGCTCCTAACACGCCGGGACTGCCCTCGCGGCTCTACTTCTACCCGAATGGCGACGCCAGGATCGGCAGCAACCTGAGCACCCAGGACTTCATCCAGAAGCGACTCGGATTCCGGGATGATTTGACCTATACCGGATTTCACGGAGCGGGTGACCATGTCTTCAAGGCGGGCGCCAACGTGGATTTCGTGAAATACGACGTCTTCAAGGACAACCGGGGGACGCCGGAGTTCGATTACAGCAACGCCGAGCACGGAGATACTTACGCATTCCAGTCGCCCTTCCAGCTGATCTATGGCACCGGTAATCCGAACCTCAATACCAAGAACAACCAGATCGGCGTCTACCTTCAGGACGACTGGAGCCCGACCTCCCGGCTCACGCTCAACCTGGGGGTCCGGTGGGACTATGAGTCCCACATGCTCAACTATGACTACGTGACGCCCAAGAACGTGGTGGACACCCTGACTCGCTACAACAGCCAGCTGCCCCATCCACTCGACCTGAGCCGCTACACCACCGACGGCACCCAGCGGAAGCCGTTCTACGGCGCCATCCAGCCTCGGGTGGGATTTTCCTACGCGCTCGACAAGGACAACCGGACGACCGTCTTCGGCGGCTGGGGTATCTACTACGACCGTTCGCTGTTCGACCTCTACGCGGTCGACGAGACCCAGAAGCTGGCCCATCCGGAGTTCACCGTACGGTTCGCCCCGAGGGGTGCTGTCCCAGGCCCTGGCTTCGTGGCCTGGAACGACTCCTACCTCACCGCCAGCAAGGCCACCCTGGACGCCCTGGTCCATACCACCGGAGTGCCCGAGGCCTGGCTCATCGATAACAAGTCCAAGCCGCCCAAGTCGCGGCAGTGGAACCTCGGCGTGCGGCGCGCGATCGGTGAATTGTCGGTGTCGGCCACCTATGCCGGCGTCCGCGGTGTGGACCAGCTCGGCCTCAGCTGGGCCAACCACTCGCTCAAGTCGGATGGCCGGTGTTGCATCGACTTTGATCTGGGTCCGCACGGATTCAGCAACTTCATCTATTCGACCAACGACAAGAAGACCTGGTACGACGCACTCCTGATCCAAGTGGACCGGCCTTACCGCCGGGCGACCGAAAAAAGCGTCGGCTGGGGCGCGGGTCTGGCGTACACCTACGCCACCCGGTCGGTGCAGGGCGCAGATGGCCTGGGTGACGATTTCGACTTCCCCAATTCGAGCGGCATCCCGAAGCACTCGGCAAATGACGAAAAGCATCGGGTGGTGGCCAACGGGATCCTGGATGTGCCCTATCTCTTCGGCATCCAGTTCTCCGGCGTGGTGACCTTGGGGGGGAAGTATCGTCTGGACGTCGGATGCCCGGGACGGTTCTGCGGAGAAGGCACCACCGGGAACGCCTTCGAGCGTGGGGGCTTCACAGTGCCCGGCACCTTCCCCTACCGGAACGTCGATCTCCGGCTCCGCAAGGACTTCCCCAACATCGGGCGGACCTCGCTCGGATTTACCCTGGATTTCTTCAACGCATTCAATCGGAATAATTTCGGCTGTTACAGCACCGGCAACCGTACCGATGCGAACTTCGGCAAGCCGGGCTGCGTCGTGACCGATGCCCGGCGGGTGCAGCTGGGCGCCGAGTACACCTTCTAGCCTCCTGGGGCCCCGGGGCACCGAAGTGGTGCCCCCGGGGCAGTCCCACGGCCGGGGCGCGAAGACTATGCCTGTCTCCCGAACCCGTCTCGCCGCGCCCGCCACCCTGCTTCTCGCGGGACTCCTCGGCTGCAGCGCGAACGGTACGGCACCGATCCCGGGGCCCAGCACCGCCCGCATCGAGGCGTTGCTCGACACCGTCTCCCGCCGCACCTTCGACTTCTTCTGGGAACGGACCGGCGAGAGCACCGGCCTCACCCCGGACCGCTGGCCCACCGCGTCGTTCTCCAGCATTGCGGCCGTGGGCTTTGCGCTCACCGCGTACCCGGTCGGCGCGGAACGCGGCTACGTCACCAGGGAGGCCGCGGCGGAGCGGGTCCTCACGACCCTCCGGTTCTTTTACCAGCTGCCGCAAGGGCCCGCCACGTCGGGTACCGGCGGTTTTCGCGGCTTCTTCTACCATTTCCTCGATCCGGTCAGCGGCCTCCGCTTCGAGAACGTCGAGCTGTCGACGGTGGACACCGCCCTGCTCCTCGCCGGCGTGCTGTTCGTCCAGCAGTACTTCGACCGGAGCGACGGGCAGGAGCCGGCCATCCGGGCCTACGCCGATTCGCTCTACCGGCGGACCGACTGGCAATGGACCGTGACGCGCCCCCCCCGAATCTCGATGGGCTGGACGCCCGAGAGCGGCTTCATCGCGCTCGACTGGCGGGGCTACAACGAGGCGATGCTGGTGTACCTTCTGGCGCTCGGCTCTCCGACCCATTCCGTGGCACCGGAAGCCTGGACCGCCTGGGCCTCCACCTACCAGTGGGGCGCGTACTACGGCCAGGCACACGTCGGCTTTGCCCCGCTCTTCGGGCATCACTACTCCCAGGTCTGGGTGGACTTCCGGGGCATCGCGGACGACTACATGCGGGCGCGCGGCATCGATTACTTCGAGAACACCCGGCGCGCCACCTATGCCCAGCGGGGCTACGCGGTCGCCAATCCCGAGGGATGGAGCGGCTACGGCCCCGAGGTATGGGGACTCTCCGCCTCCGACGGGCCGGCCGATGTTACGCTCACCGTCAACGGCCGGGCGCGCCGGTTCTTCACCTACGCGGCCCGGGGCGCCTCGTTTACCGAGGTACGCGACGATGGTACCATCGCGCCGACCGCGGCGGCCGGATCGCTGCCCTTCGCCCCGGAGATTGTCGGCCCTGCGCTGGTTGCCATGCGGGAGCGCTACGGCGAGGGGCTCTTCGGGCAGTATGGCTTCTTCGACGCATTCAATCCGACGTGGCAATGGACCGACGTCCCGCTGCACCACGGGCGGATCGTGTCCGGCAAGGGGTGGTTCGACACCGACTACCTGGGCATCGACCAGGGGCCGATCCTGGCGATGATCGCCAACTACCAGAGCGACCTGGTGTGGAAGTTCATGCGGAAGAGCCCGTATGTGATCCAGGGCCTCCGCCGGGCCGGTTTCCGGGGCGGCTGGCTGGATCAAGCCCCGTGACCGCCCGGTGGGACGGCGGCGTCCTCCTCGGGCTCGCGGGCGCGCTCCTGGCCTGTCGGCCCGCACCGGATCAACGGGTCCTCCGCTTCTGGGCCTTCGGGCGCGAGGGAGAGGTAGTGCAGGAACTGGTGCGCGACTTCGAGCGCGAGCACCCCGGCGTTCGGGTACGGGTGCAACAGATTCCCTGGACCGCGGCGCACGAAAAGCTGCTCACCGCTATCGTCGGCCGTGCCACGCCCGATGTCGCCCAGCTCGGCAATACCTGGATCCCGGAGATGGTGACCCTCGGCGCGCTCGCGCCGGTGACCGGCGGGCTTCCCGACAGCAGCTACTTTCCCGGCATCCTGGCCACCAACATCCTGCGCGACACGCTGTTTGGGGTACCCTGGTACGTCGACACCCGCGTGCTCTTCTATCGGAAGGACATTTTGGCCCGCGCCGGTTACCCGACCATGCCCGAGACCTGGGCGGGCTGGCTCGAGGCCATGCGGGCGGTCAAGCGCCTGGTGGGTCCCTCCAAGTACGCGATCTTTCTGCCGCTCAACGAATGGCCGCCGATCGTGATTCTCGGCCTCCAGCAGGGCTCCCCGCTCATCAGCGAGGCCGGGTTCGGAGTATTCCAGCAGCCCGCCTTCGAGCGCGCCTTCGACTTTCTCCTCTCGCTCTACCGGGACGGACTCGCGCCGCCGGTCAGCAGCAATGAAATCGCCAATCTCTACCAGGAGTTTGCCCGGGGCACCTTCTCGATGTACATCAGCGGCCCATGGAACCTCGGGGAGTTCCGGCGCCGGCTGCCGTCCGAGCTGCAGGACGCCTGGGGCACCGCGGCGCTGCCCGGGCCGACCGGCGCGGCCTCCGGCGTGTCGCTCGCGGGAGGGTCGAGCTTCGTAGTGTTCCGGGCCTCGAAGCACCGGCAGCTCGCGCTCGAGCTGGTGCGGTTTCTCTCCCGGCCCGACCAGCAGGCGCGATTCTACCGTCTCACCGGTGATCTTCCGGCCCGCCGGGAAGCGTGGGCCGATTCCGCCATCGCCGGCGACCGCACGACCGACGCCTTCCGGATCCAGCTCCTCCGTGCCGTGCCGACCCCCATGGTGCCCGAGTGGGAGCAGGCCACCACCAAGGTGATGGACCGAACCGAGGCGGCGGTGCGCGGATCACAGTCCGCCCGGGCGGCGCTCGCCGACCTCGACCGGGACGTCGACCGGCTGTTGGAGCGGCGCCGGTTCCTGCTGGCCCGGCGCCCGGGCACGATGCCATGAGGCCCGCCGAGGCGCGGGCCGAATCGCGGGCCGCGTGGGCGTTCGTTACCCCGGCGCTGCTCTTGATCGGGGTGTTCTTCGCCTTGCCGGTGCTGGGGGCGTTCGTCCTGTCGTTCACCGATTTCGACATCTATTCGATCGCCGATCTCGCGAGCACCCGCTTCGTCGGGCTCAAGAACTATCAGGACCTCCTCGCCAATCCGCTTTTCCGCACCGCGTTGCGCAACACCCTCTACTTCGTGGCGGTGGGGGGGCCGCTCTCCGCGGCGGTGTCGCTCGCCGCGGCCATTCTCGTCAACGCCAAGCTCACCCGCTTCAAGCCGTTCTTCCGGAGCGCGTTTTTTGCACCCTGGGTCACCACCCTTGTCGCCATGGCGCTGGTATGGCGCTACATCTACCACCCTCAGTACGGGCTGCTCAATTCGGGGCTCCACTTCTTCGGCATCGGCCCGGTGGACTGGCTCGGCGATCCGCACTGGGCCATGCCGGCGTTGATCCTCCTCTCGGTGTGGAAAAACTTCGGCTACAACATGCTGGTGTTCCTGGCCGGACTGCAGAGCATTCCGGAGGAGCTCTACGAGGCGGCGGCGCTCGACGGCGCTGGGGCCTGGCGCCGCTTCCGCCATGTCACCCTGCCGATGCTCGGGCCCACCTTCGTGTTTGTCGGCGTGGTCACCATGATCGCCTCGTTCCAGATCTTCAGCGAGCCGTATGTCATGACCCAGGGCGGGCCGCTCAAGAGCACGCTGACCCTGGTGCTCTATATGTACGAGGAGGGATTCCGCTGGTGGCGCCTCGGCCTTTCGGCGGCCATTGCCGTGGTGCTGTTCCTCCTGACCCTGGCGGGGACGCTGGTGCAGCTCCGTCTCCAGCGCCGCTCCGCGCCATGAGCCGCCGCTGGCGCGCCCTCGGGCTCCACGCCCTCCTGGTGGTGGGCGCGGTGCTCGCCGCGAGCCCTCTCCTCTGGATGGTTTCGGCGTCGTTGATGCGCCCCGGCGAAGCCAACACCTCGCCGCCTCCGCTCCTGCCGCACCGCCCCACGCTGGAGCACTATCGCGCCCTCTTCACCAGTCTCAGCCTCGGGCGCTACTTCCTCAACAGCCTGATCATCGCACTGGGCGGTACCGTCCTGGCCATGCTCATCACGGGAATGGCTGGCTACGCCTTCGCGAAGCTCCGATTCAGCGGGCGGCAGGCGCTCTTCCGCGCACTGCTCGCCGGGATGGTCATTCCCGGTCAGGTCGCGATGCTCCCGATGTTCATCCTGCTTCGTGAAATGGGGCTGATCAATACGCTCTTCGGCGCGATGATACCGGTGTTCGCTCCGATCTACGGCATCTTCCTGGTCCGGCAGTATGCCTTGTCGATTCCCGACGATCTCCTCGACGCCGCGCGCCTGGATGGGGCGGGTGAGTTCCGGGTCTTCCGCTCGATTGTGCTTCCAGCGCTCGGGCCGGTCATGGCCACGCTCGGCGTGTTCACCTTCCTCAGCGCCTGGAACGATTTCATGTGGCCGCTCATCGTCCTGAGCGACGACGCACGGTACAACCTGCCCGTCGCGCTGGCCAACCTTGCCGGCGAGCACGTCCAGGACGTCGAGCTGATGATGGCCGGGGCGGTCGTCACGGTCCTGCCGGTGTTCCTCGCATTCCTCTTCCTGCAGCGCTACTACATCCAGGGCATCATGGCGGGGAGTGTCAAGGGGTGACCGGACTCCTGCTGCTCGGCGCGCTGCTGGTCGCTGCCGACACCACAAGCTCCCGATTGGTCGATGGCTTCGAGGGGATCGAGGCATGGACGCCGCACTCCGCCGAGGGCGTGGAACTGGCTATCCGGGGCGATCGGGGGCGGACCGGACGGGCCATGCGGCTCGACTTCGCGTTCACCAACGGCGGCGGGTACGCCATTGCCCGGCGGACGACCGATATCGACCTTCCGAAAAACTACGCGTTTTCGTTCTGGATCCGGGGCGAGGCCCGGCCCAACACGCTCGAATTCAAGCTGATCGACCGGAGCGGCGAAAACGTCTGGTGGCACACCGAGCCCGACCGGGAATTCGACGGCGCCTGGCACAAGATCACCATCCGGCGCCGGCAGATCGGCTTTGCCTGGGGACCCAAAGGCGGCGGGGATCTCGATCATGTCGCGACGCTGGAGCTGGTAATCACAGCCGGGCGTGGCGGTGGCTCGGGCCATGTCTGGTTCGACGACCTGACCCTCACCGCGCTCCCGGACCTCGGCGTGTACGATGCGGTGCCCAGGGTGAGTGCGTCCTCCGGGGCACCGGGCCATCCGGCCGCGGCGCTCCTCGACGGAGATACCACCACCAGCTGGCGCGCGGCGACCCCGTGGGTAACCGTGATGGTCGATTTCCGAAGGCCGCGCGAGTACGGTGGTCTGACGCTCATCTGGGAAGCCGCTGGGGTGCCCCGCGAGTATGCCGTGCTGACTTCGGACGACGGCCGCCGATGGCATGAGGTCCAGCGACGAGCCGGCGGACCCGGGATGCGGGACCATCTCTATCTCCCCGACGCCGAATCCCGCTATCTCCGCCTCGATCTGGCCGGCGCCGGGCCGACGGCACGGATCGGCCTCCGCGAGCTCCGGGTGGAGCCGTTGGAATGGTCCGCGTCACGGAATGCGTTCTTCGGGGCAATCGCCAGAGACGCCGTGCGCGGTGCCTACCCGCGCTACTTCGTCGGTGAGCGGGCCGATTGGACGGTCGTCGGTGTGGATAGGGCTGCGGAGGAAGCGCTGCTCAACGAAGACGGCGCGCTGGAGGCGGGGAGCGGGTCGTTCAGCGCGGAGCCTTTCCTGGCGTTGAACGGACGGCTGCTCACCTGGAGCGACGTGCAAAGCAGGGTTTCGCTGGAACGATCCCGCCTGCCCATTCCCTCGGTCGAGTGGCGCAGCGAGGGCGTCTCCCTGACTGTCACCGCCTTCGCGGTGGGATCCGACTCCGCTTCGAGCGTCATCGCGCGGTATCGGTTGCGGAACGGCGGATCCGCGCCGCTGCGCGGCACGCTGTACATCGCGCTACGCCCCTTTCAGGTGAATCCGCCCTGGCAGTTCCTCGGTACACCGGGCGGAGTGAGCCGGATCGACTCCCTGCGCTGGGACGGTTCGCGAGTCGTCCTGAACGGCGATCGCACGGTGGTGCCGCTGACCCGTCCCGCCGGGTTCGGCGCCGCGGCGTTCGACGCCGGCGACGTGGTGGAGTATCTGCGGCAAGGCGTCGTGCCCCCGCGGAGAGCCGTCCGCGACCGGTTCGGCGCCGCCTCGGCAGCCCTCGCGTGGCCAGTGGCCCTCTCGCCCGGCGATTCGACCACTGTGGCGCTGGAAATTCCGTTCGGGCCGCGCCAGCGGGCGCTGCTCGTCGGCCGGACCGCCGCCGGGGTGGACAGCGCGCTGGCCGCCACCGCCACCGGCTGGGACCACGCGGTGGACCGGGTGACCATCGGACTGCCGGCGGCCGGCGACCATCTGACCCGCACGATCGCCAGTACGCTGGGGTACATCCTCGTCAACAGGGATGGACCGGCCATCCAGCCGGGCTCGCGCTCCTACCAACGGTCGTGGATTCGCGACGGGGCTCTGACCTCCGCCGCCCTGCTTCGCTTCGGCCGTGCCGACATCGTGCGGGAATTCCTCCTCTGGTACGCGCGGTACCAGTACCCCAGCGGCAAGATCCCCTGCTGTGTGGATCGGCGAGGCGCCGATCCGGTGCCGGAGCACGACAGCCACGGCGAGTTCATCTACCTGGTGATGGAGTACTACCGCCACACTAGCGACCGCGCGATGCTCGAGCTGATGTGGCCCCATGTCGCGGGAGCGGCTCGTTACCTCGACTCCCTTCGGCAAACCCACCGCACCCAGGAATACCGTCAGGGCGACCAGCAGGTCTTCTTCGGCCTCTTGCCGCCGTCCATCAGTCACGAAGGCTACTCCGCCAAACCGATGCACTCGTACTGGGACGACTTCTTCGCCCTCCGGGGCTTCAAGGATGCCGCCGCCATGGCGGCGGTGCTCGGATGGAAGGACGAGGCCGCGAGACTGGGCGCGATACGCGACGAGTTCTCCCGCGATCTCTACGCCTCGATCGCCGAAGCAATGGCGCGCCACCACATCGACTACATCCCCGGCGCCGCCGACCTGGGTGACTTCGACGCGACCTCGACGACCATCGCGGTCACACCGGTCGGTGAGCTGGGCCGGCTGCCCCAGGCAGCCCTCGAGCGCACCTTCGAGCGCTATTGGGCCGGCGCCATTGCCCGGCGGGACCCCGCGGCGAAGTGGGAGGCGTATACCCCTTACGAGCTGCGTACCGTGGGCACCCTGCTGCGGCTGGGCTGGAAGGGTCGCGCGCTGACCCTCATGGACGGGTTCCTGAACGATCAGGAGCCGGCGGCCTGGAACCAATGGCCCGAGGTCGTCTGGCACGACGCCCGGACCCCGAAGTTCATCGGTGACATGCCGCACACCTGGGTCGGCTCGGATTTCCTCCGCTCCGCGGCGGATCTGTTTGCCTACGAGCGAGAGGCCGATAGCGCCCTGGTCATCGGCGCCGGCATCTCGGACGCATGGCTCGCCGACCCCGGCGTCAGCGTGCGGGGTCTCTCCACCTGGTGGGGGCCGCTCTCCTACTCGGTCGAGCGCTCGGGCGCGGCCACTACGGTCACCATCCTGGCGGGAATCCGGATCCCGCCAGGAGGTCTCGTGGTCCATGTGCCCGGCGCGATTCCGGGCGCGCTGGTGAGCGTGGCCGGCGCGCCGATGCCAGCCGGTGTTGGGGGTACGGTGGTTTTGCGCTCGGTGCCCGCGCGGATCGTACTCGCGCCATGACGGGTACCGAACTTCTCTCCAACGGCAGGTATCGGGCGCTAGTCACCCCGGCCGGAGCCGGGTACTCCCGCCTCGACGATGTCCTGCTCACCCGATGGAGCGCCGATCCGACCCGCGAGGCCGAGGGTTGGTTCCTCTACCTGAGGGATCTGGAATCGGGCCTGTGCTGGTCTGCCGGCCATCAGCCGGTGAAACGCCGGCCCGAGCTCTACGAGGTGCGCGCCGGCGAGGGAATCGTCGTTCTCCTGCGGCAGGACTGCGGGATCGAGGTTCGCACCGAAATCACTGTCTCGGCGGATGCCGACCTCGAGTGGCGGCGCTACACGATCACCAACCTCGGTGAGCAGGCCCGTCGGCTCGAGGTCACGACGTGCGTCGAGGTCGCGCTGAACACCCCGGCCGCGGACGCGGGACACCCCGCGTTCTCGAAGCTCTTCGTGCAGACGGAGTACCTTCCCGAGTTCGGCGCCGTGCTGGCGCGCCGGCGGCCGCGGAGTCCCGAGGAGCACCCGCTGTTCCTGGCGCATGCCCTCTTCGGTGGGGCGGCCAGCGCCGGCGGATGTTTGGAATATGAGACCGATCGCGCGCGCTTCATCGGCCGGGGGAGGAGCCTGGCCAATCCCGTGGCGATGGACCCCGGTGCGGCGCTGTCGCGGACGGTCGGGGATGTCCTCGATCCGGTGCTGGCCTTGCGGCGCGCGGTATTTCTCGAGCCCGGGGAATCAGCGCGATTGGACGGGGTGCTTGCCACTGCCGCCGATCAATCCCGGGTGGGGTTGGCCGTTTCGGCCGTGGGACGGCCCGGAGTTGCCGATGCGGCGTTCGCGCGCGCCGGCCCGCTGGGACCGCCGCTCCGCCTGACCGTTTCCCCAGCGGGCCGATTTCGGCCTGCGCCCGGCGTGGACGCAACGGCGTCGGCGGACGAACCGCTGCAATTCTTCAATGGGCATGGCGGCTTCACCGCGACGGGTGACGAATACGTCATTCGCCTCGATCGATCGGCGAACGGGCTGTGCCGCCCGCCGCTTCCCTGGGTGAATGTGATCGCGAACGAGACCACCGGTTTCGTCGCGTCGGAAGCCGGCCTCGGTTTCACCTGGAGCGGCAACAGCCGGCTCAACCGCCTTACTCCCTGGTTCAACGATCCTGTTTCCGACCCGGTCGGTGAGGCGCTCTACATCCGCGACGAGGGCAGCGGGCTCTTCTGGTCGCCCACGCCGGCGCCGACGCCGGGGTCGGGCGGGTACGAAGCCCGCCACGGTTTCGGTTACACCTCCTGGCGTCACAACAGTATGGGGCTGGACCAGGAGGTAACCTGCTTCGTCGCGCGGCACGACCCGGTCAAGATCGTGCGGCTGCGAGTCACCAACCGGGAAGCAACGCCGCGCCGCCTGTCGGTGTACTACTACGCCGAGTGGGTCCTGGGCGGCCTTCGAGCCGATACCGCAAGCCGCATCACGACCGAGCGCGCCGGCGAAGGGAACATCCTGCTGGCCACGAACTCCCAGAACCCGGGGTTCGGAGAGCGAGTCGCGTTCGTCGCGGCGGCCGGACCGACCGGCGCCACGCACCAGCTCACCGCCGACCGGCAGGCCTTCCTGGGGCGCTATGGCGACGCGGCAGCCCCCGTGGCCCTCTGCGGGTCTGATGGGCTCGACGGCCGCACCGGTGCGGGACTGGACCCCTGTGCCGCGTTTCAGCTCACCGCCGAGCTCGCCGCCGGCGTCACCGGGGAGTGGACCTTCCTTCTGGGACAAGCCGAGCATCGCGAAGGTTCGCTCGAGCTGTGCGCCCGCCTCCGGTCGCCCGCTACAATCCAGGCCGCCCTCGACGAGGTGCGGGCGTTCTGGCGGGAGACCCTTTCCGCCGTCCGAGTGGAGACGCCGTCACCCGCGATGGATCTCATGCTGAACGGCTGGCTCTCCTACCAGAATCTGAGCTGCCGGATGTGGGCCCGGTCGGCGTTCTACCAGTCCGGCGGCGCGTTTGGTTATCGCGACCAGCTGCAGGACGCCGCCGCGCTGGTTCTCCTGGCACCCGGCCTTACCCGCGCGCAGATCCTGCTCCATGCGGCTCACCAGTTTCCCGAGGGCGACGTTCTGCATTGGTGGCATCCTCCCGTCGGTCGCGGAATTCGGACGCGGTTCTCGGACGACCTCCTCTGGCTTCCCTACGTCGCCGAGTTCTATGTGAGTGTGACCGGTGACACGGCGGTGCTCGACGAGGGGGTGGGATTCCTGGCCGGCCGGGCGCTCGCCGCGGGCGAAGATGAGGCGCTCCTCACGCCCGGCGACTCGGGCCTTCGGGCCGACGTGTACGAGCACTGCTGCCGCGCCCTCGATCGCTCCCTGACCCGCGGGGCGCACCGGCTGCCGCTGATCGGAAGCGGCGACTGGAATGACGGGATGAACCGGGTGGGGCGGCTGGGGCGCGGTGAAAGCGTCTGGCTCGGTTTTTTCCTGTACGCCATCCTCGAGCGATTCATTCCGCACTGCCGGCGCCGCGGTGACGGCGCGCGGGTCGGGCGATATCAGGCCTACCGGGCCGATCTGGGCAGGGCGCTCAATGCCGGCGGGTGGGACGGTCAGTGGTACCGGCGGGCCTACTATGACGACGGGGATCCATTGGGGTCGGCGGAAAGCGACGAATGCCGCATTGACCTGATCGCCCAGGCCTGGTCCGTGCTTTCGGGCGCGTCCCCTCCGGAGCGCGCCGGGCTCGCGCTCGATGCCCTGGAACGCCATCTGGTGGATGAATCGGCCGGGCTGATCCGTCTGCTGACTCCGCCCTTCGATCGCACGCCGCACGATCCCGGTTACATCAAGGGATACCTGCCTGGCGTGCGGGAGAACGGCGGTCAATACACCCATGCCGCGCTGTGGGCCGTTCGTGCTCTAGCCGAGGCGGGCCGTGCCGAGCGGGCCCTCCGGCTCTTCGAGATGCTCACCCCGGTGCGCCGGGGTGGAACTCCCGGCGCGATCGCTCGCTACAAGGCGGAGCCGTACGTGATCGCCGCCGACGTGTACGGAGTGGCGCCGCACACGGGACGCGGGGGCTGGACCTGGTACACCGGTTCCGCGGGGTGGATGTTCCGGGTCGGTCTGGAATCCATACTGGGCCTGAGACTCGAGGCGGGGAACACCCTGGTTCTCCGACCCTGTATTCCGGCCGACTGGCCCGGGTACTCGGTGCGCTATCGACTTCCGGCGGGCGGCGGACAGTATGACATCATCGTCAGCCGGTCCTCCGGTGCGACCGTCGCGTGGTCGGCGGGCCTCGCGGTGCAGGTGGTGGATGGCGCGGTTCGCATTTCGTTGGTGCCAGGCGGCGACCACCGCGTCGACGTTCAGCTCGGCAGCGACGTCGGATCCCGCTATCGACAGCGCCTGACGGAGGTCTGACTCAATGCCCCAGCGCGGCGCCGCCGGTCCGAATGACTTCGGCGTAGAATCGAGCGCTAGCTTTCGGGGTGCGCCGTTGCGTTTCGAAGTCCACGTGATACAGACCGAAGCGCCGGCTGTACCCGGCGCTCCATTCGAAGTTGTCGAGCAGCGACCAGGCGAAGTATCCGCGGAGATCCACTCCGCGCTCCAGCGCCTGGGATGCCGCCCGGAGGTGATCACGGAAATACGCGACGCGGAGCGGATCCTCCACAACATCGCCGCCGGCCGTGGGCGGGTCGTAGAACGCGGCGCCGTTTTCGGTGATGTAGAGCGGTGTGTTGCCGTAACGGTCCCGCACCCAGATGAGGACCTCGAGGAGGGCAGGGGGATAGACTTCCCAGTCCAGGGTGGTGTGGGTATGTCGAGCCTGGCGTACTCGGCCGACGAAGAGTGGGGGAGCAGCGGAGGGGTCGTGGCGAACCACGTTCCGGGTGTAGTAATTCACTCCGAGGAAGTCGATCGGCTCCCGGATCAGCCCGAAATCGTCCGGCGGGAACTCCGGCCACGCCGCGCCGAGAATTTCGCTCATCTCCTCCGGGTAGCGGCCGAAGAAAACCGGGTCGAGGAACTGGCGGTTCATGTAGGCATCGGCGCGACGCGTGGCGGCGAGGTCGGCGGGGTGGTTGGTGGCGGGCACTTTGGGCTCGAGGTTCACGACCAGGCCGGCGCGTTTCCCGCCCTCCGCGCGGATGGCCTGGAGGCCGGCTCCGTGCGCGCGAAGCAGGTTGTGACTGGCAAGCGGGGCCTCGAAGACGCTCCGGTGCCCCGGGGCGTGGACGCCGTGGAGGTATCCGGCGTCGCTCACCACCCAAGGCTCGTTGAGGGTGATCCAGAGTGCTACCCGGTCGCCGAGGGCCTTCACGACCGCGCGGGCGTAGTCGGCGAACCATGGCGCAATGTCCCGATTGAGCCACCCGCCCTGATCGTCGAGCGCTGCGGGAAGGTCCCAGTGGAAGAGCGTCACCACCGGGCTGATGCCGTGCTCCAACAGACGGTCGACCAGCCGATCGTAGAAGGCGAGGCCGGCCGGGTTGCTTCGGCCTCGGCCCGTCGGAAGGACGCGGCCCCAGGCCACGCTGAACCGGTAGGCGTTGAGGCCGAGCTCCCCCATGAGGCGCACGTCTTCCGCAGAGCGGCGATAGTGATCGCACGCTACGTCGCCGGTGTCGCCGTTCTCGGTTGCACCCGGAGAATGGGAGAACCGGTGCCAGTTGCTCGGCCCCGCGCCGTCCGCCAGAGGGGAGCCCTCGATCTGATAGGCGGACGTGGCAGCCCCGAAGAGGAAGCCCGCAGGAAACCGGAACGTCTGAGACTCAGGCAAGAGGGATCTCGATGGCCAGGGTAATCCTAGAAGGCGTCCGGAAGATATACGAGCAGCGCGGGGCCGCTCAGGTCGCCGTGCACCGAATCGACCTGGAAGTCGGCGAAGGCGAGTTTCTGGTGCTGGTGGGGCCCTCGGGCTGCGGTAAGAGCACGACGCTGCGCATGGTGGCCGGCCTGGAGAGCGTCACCGA
The DNA here is from genome assembly GCA_041491785.1 of Gemmatimonadota bacterium. Taxonomy (GTDB): domain Bacteria; phylum Gemmatimonadota; class Gemmatimonadetes; order Gemmatimonadales; family GWC2-71-9; genus JABFSM01. Next base: position 21,404 of record JBGPVQ010000005.1, read on the forward strand.
GGGAACCATCCGGATCGGTGACCGGGTCGTCAACGATGTGGCCGCCCGGGACCGGGACATCGCGATGGTCTTCCAGAACTACGCCCTGTATCCGCACATGACGGTGTACGAAAACCTGGCCTTTGCGCTGCGGCTCCGGAAACAGAGCCGGGAGGTGATCAACGCCCGGGTACGCCACGCTGCCGCGATGCTCGACATCGAGGCGCTCCTCGAGCGCAGGCCGCGTCAGTTGTCCGGAGGGCAGCGCCAGCGGGTGGCGCTGGGTCGGGCGATCGTGCGCCAGCCCCAGGTATTTCTTTTCGATGAACCGCTCTCCAATCTCGACGCCAAGCTCCGCACCCAGACCCGCCGTGAGCTGGCGGCCCTGCGCCGGCGCCTCGGCACCACGACGATCTATGTGACGCACGACCAGGTCGAGGCCATGACGCTGGGCGACCGCATCGTCGTCATGAACGAGGGACGGGTCCAGCAGGCGGGGCCGCCGCTCGACGTGTACAACCGGCCGGCCAATCTATTCGTCGCCGGTTTTCTGGGCAGCCCGCCGATGAACGTGGTCGGCGGCCGGGTCCTTCGGGAGGGTGGTACCCGGTTCGAGAGCGCCGAGGGCGGCTTTATACTCCGCCTCCCGGGCAGCATCGCACCGGAAACTGATGAGGGGCGGCCGGTCCTGCTCGGCCTGCGGCCCGAAGCCATCCGGCCGGGGACCGGCACGCCGGGATTCGAGGCGAGCGTGCTGGAGGTCGAGCCGTTGGGTCACGAATCGCTCGTCACGGTGCGGGTGGGAGACGTTCCGATCACCTTGCGGGTTGCCGCCGGCGCGGGCTTCGGCCTGGGACAATCCATTTCGTGCATGATCGTACCGGGCGGGCTGCACTGGTTCGACCCGGAAACCGGGACCCGATTGGGGCGCTAGGAGCCGCCGGAGTCAGTCCCGCAGCGGAAGCTCCTCTTGCGGCTGCCCCTCTGCCCCGCGCTGGGCCGGGGCGGCGCTTTCCTTCCGCCGCCTCCGCTTGGCCCGTCCTTCCTCGTACCACCGCCGGGTGATCTCCCCCGCCAGCTTCCGATTGCCGAGTCCGAAGGCGAGGCCCGCCGCCAGCGCAATCGCGCCCAGAACCAGGGTGAACGCCGCGGTGACGATCTCCGCCGCCACCCCGAGCTGCTGCACCGCCATGAATCCCGCGATGACCACTACGGCGGTCTTGGCGAGCCGGGCGAGCACCGGCACGCCCTCGACTCCGCCGGCGGAGGCGAGCACCAGGGCCCTGACGAACTCCCCCACGATCATCCCGAGAATCACGATCACGATGGCCGCGACCAGGGTCGGGATGTAGGAGAGCATCGTTCCGAACATGGTGTTGATGCTCTCCAGGCCGAGCGCCGTGCTGGCGAGCAGGATCACCACCAGCATCACCAGCCAGAAGAGCAGCTTGCCCACCGCGTGGATCGGATCAAGACGTGTCCCGCTTCGTTCCATGGCCTCAGAGAGCCCACCGGCGTCGGCCATCTTGTTGAAATTGAGCCGCCCGAGCAGCGAGTCGGCCCACCGCTCGATCAGGCGCGCGAGGAAGTAGCCCGCCACCAGGATCGCCGCCGCGCCGAGGAAGGACGGGAGCACGGCGAGGAGCTGCTGGGCACCCACGTTGAGCCGCTGCAGGAGTTCGTTCACCGCGATACCTCGATCACGAGTTTGCCGAGTTGCTCGCCCCGGGCCATGCGCTCGTAGGCGTCGCGTCCTCGGGCCAGCGGGACCACCGAATCGATCACCGGCAAGAGCTTGCCGGCATGGGCGAGCGCCATGACCTCCGCGAACTCCCGGCGCGATCCCAT
>JBGPVQ010000006.1:0-22371 GCA_041491785.1 Gemmatimonadota bacterium
CCGATCGCCCCGGTGTAGCGGATCCAGCCTTTCGCGTCGAGCCAGAGGAGCGTGCCGAGCCGGCGGACGTCGCGGTACACCAGGGTCCTCCCGTTGTCGAGAGATATTCGCAGCACGGCGTAGCGCCGCTCTTCCCCAGTGAGCGGCCGGTCGAGCACCAGGAGCGACCCCGTCATCCCCGGCTGCACCACCAGCCGCCGGGTCTCGGTTTCGATCACCGCGTGCTTGGCCCGCCGGGAAATCGAGCGCACCCGCACTCCCCGGAGGCCGGCGAGCAGGGTCCGCCGAGACACGCCGCGCAGCACGTCGTCGTGGGACAGCCGGGCCTCGAGGAACCGCCGGCCGGACAGTTGGGGACGCAGATCCCGAACGATGGTCTCGACTTCGGGGAGTTCGGGCATGGGCTAGGAACCTAGGAGGCTAGGAGGCCAGGTGGCTAGGTAGCCCCTAGCCCCAACCTCCGCGCTTCCCTCCAGCCGATGTCCGCCCGAAACTGCTTCCCTTCGAATCGAATCGCCTCGGCGGTTTGCCGGCTGGCGCCCTGCGCGGCCGCAAAGGTGGGGGCCGTCCCGGTGACCGCGAGCACCCGTCCCCCGTTGGTACGGAGCACGCCCTTTTCGTCCCGCTGGGTGCCCGCGTGGAAGACCATCGTGCCCTCGGGGAGTACCTCAGGGATCACGATCTCAGCGCCGCGGGTCGGCGCGTCAGGGTATCCCGCGGCGGCGAGGACCGTGGTCACGGCGGCCCCGGGGCGCACTCCCAGGCGCGGCAACGATTCACCGGTTGCCGCCGCGCGGAGCGCGTCGAGCAGCCCCGACGTGATCAGCGGCAGCACTGATTGCGCCTCCGGATCGCCCAGGCGGCAGTTGAACTCGATCACGTGGGGGCTCCCCGCGGCATCGATCATAAGGCCGGCGTAGAGGACCCCGCTGAACGGCGCCCCCCGGCGGGCCAGTTCCGCGAGCGTCGGGAGCAACACGTCGCGTTCGACCCGTTCCAGCAGCCGGTCGGTTGCGACCGACACCGGGCTGTACGCCCCCATGCCTCCGGTATTCGGCCCCCGGTCTCCCTCGAGGAGCCGCTTGTGATCCTGTGCCGGCGGCAGCAGCACGACCTCGCGGCCGTTGGTCAGTGCCAGGACGGAGAGCTCTTCCCCCTCGAGGAACCCCTCCACCACCACCACGCGGCCCGCCTCTCCGAATGCACCGTCCCGGAGCATCGCGGTGACCGCCGCCCTTGCCTCGGCACGGGTGGGGCAGACGATCGCTCCCTTTCCGGCCGCGAGCCCGCTGGCCTTGATCACCACCGGCTCGGCGTGCCGGTCCACATGCGCCAGCGCCGCATTGAGCTCGGTGAATGTGTGGCTGGGGGCGGTGGGGACCCCGGCCGCGACCATGACCTCCTTGGCGAACGCCTTCGAGGCCTCGATGCGCGCTGCGGCGGCGGTCGGGCCGCACACCGCGCGGTCCACCGCCCGCAGCCGGTTCACCAGGCCCTTGGCCAGCGGCGCTTCGGGACCGATCACCACCAGGTCGATGGCGTGCGCCTCGGCGGCCGCGACCAGGCGATCGAGGTCTTCGGATCCGATGGGGAGGTTGTTGGCGAGCTCGGCGGTGCCGGGATTACCTGGAGCGCAGAACAAGTTGCCGGAGGGGAGGTCTCGGCGGAGCGCCCAGCAGAGTGCGTGCTCCCGGCCTCCCCCTCCGACGACCAGTACCCTCACGGTTGCTGGGCCTTGCGGAAGGCGTCGCGCGCCGAAGAGGCAGCCTGCCGGGCCGCGTCGGCCACCTTGTTGATGACCTCTCGCGCCTCACCGGCGTAGTGGTCCTTCGCGGCCTTGAAGTCTTCCTTGAGGGGGCGCTCCTTCGCCTCGGTGCCCCGGCGGGTGTACTCGCCCCGCAGGATGCGCTCGTAGTCGCCGCTCTGGATCCACTTCTGCAGCTCCGCCGCCCGCACCGTGTTCATCGGGTGGCTTAGCGCCAGCGTGTTGAGGATCTTGTAGACGATGTCCAGCCCCTCGTTGGTGGTGATGTACTCGTTGGCCTGGGCGATGAACGGATCCAGCGCCATCTGGCCCGACTCCAGCGCCCCCCGATATGCGCCCGCCATTTTCATGAACAGCTGCTGCGACGCGATGATGTTCTGGCTGCCCAGCAGTCCCGCCCGGTCCGAGGACAATTCCGACTTGCGGGACCACTCGAGGATCGCCAGCCTGACCGGCAGGAGGGCGATCCCCGCCAGGAACGGGAGCGCGCCCAGGCTCACGTTGAGGAAGATTTCGGCGATGGTGCGGTAGAGCGAATGTCCGCTCACCACGTGCCCCATCTCATGCGCCACCAGCGCCCGAAGCTCCTCCTCGTCCAGCAGCTCCAGCGCGGCGGAATGCAGCACAATGAAGGGATCGTCCACGCCGTAGGCACCGGCGTTGAACACCGGGGTCTGCGACACGTAGAGCTCGGGAACCTTGGGCCAGTCGAAGGTGGCCGCCACCTCGACCAGGAGCCCGTGAGCGCGGGGGTACTGCTCGATGCCGGCGCGCACCGCGTTACCCTGGAAGAGCAGCCGGATGCCGCGCTCCCCGCCCAGGATGGCGACGATCTTCCGGACCACGTCATCGAAGCCCGGTACCGCGCGCATCGCTTGGAGCGCGGCACGATCCGCAGGGTGCTCCCAGGAAACGCCGGCGATCTGCGGGAAGGCGACCCGCGGGCGCGGGGCGGGGACGGAGGTCATGAGCGGCTCGCTTCAATGGAGGATGCGGGACCTACGCGCCACGAGGAGAAATGTTTCATGTTGGGACCCGAAACGGAAGCGGGCGCATCCGGGGTCCCTACGCCATCGCCTGGTCGAGATCGGCGATCAGGTCGTCCACCTCTTCGATGCCGACACTCAACCGCACCAGTGAATCGGTGAGCCCCATATCGTCCCGAATAGCCTGGGGAACCGAAGCGTGAGTCATCGAGGCGGGATGCCCGATGAGGCTCTCCACTCCCCCGAGGGACTCGGCCAGCTGGAAAATCTTGACCCGCTCGACCAGGCGCTTGGCCCGCGCCAGGTCGCCCAGGTCGAAGGAGACCATCCCGCCGAACCCGGTCATCTGGCGCTTGGCGAGCTCGTACTGCGGGTGGGAGGGAAGCCCGGGGTAGTAGAGCTTCTTCACCGCCCGGTGGCCCTTGAGCCACTCGGCGATCCGCCGGCCGTTGGCATCGTGCTGCCGCATGCGCAGCGGCAGCGTCTTGGTGCCCCGGAGCGCCAGCCAGCAGTCCATCGGTCCGGGGACCGCGCCGCTGGCGTTCTGAATGAACCCGAGCCGCTCGGCCACATCGTCCCGGCTGGTAACCAGCAGACCGCCCACCATGTCGCTGTGGCCGTTTAGGTATTTCGTCGTGGAGTGCAGCACGATGTCGGCGCCGAACTCGAGCGGCCGCTGGAATACCGGCGTGGCGAAGGTGTTGTCCACGCCGAGCAGAATTCCCCGCGAGGTGGTGAGGTCGCTCACCGCCTGGAGATCGGTAAGGAACATCATCGGGTTGGTCGGGGTTTCGCAGTACACCAGCCGCGTGGCCGGGGTGAGCGCGCGCTGGAAGTTCCCGACGTCGCGGCTGTCCACGAAGGTGCATCGGAGCCCGTAGGGTTCGAAGACCTGCCGCATCAGGCGCATCGAGCCGCCGTAGATGCTCTCGCCGGACACCACGTGGTCGCCGGCCTTGAACAGCTTCAGAATCGCGTCGAGCGCGGCGAGTCCGGAACCGAACGCGAAGCCGTGGTTTCCACCCTCCAGCGCCGCCACGTTCCGCTCCAGGGCCTCCCGGGTCGGATTCTGGGTCCGGGCGTACTCGTAGCCCTTGTGCTTCCCCAGCCCTTCCTGGCGGTAAGTCGAGGTCTGGTAGATCGGCGTCATCACCGCCCCCGCGAGCGGGTCGGCGACCTGGCCGGCGTGAATGGCGCGGGTGGCCAGAGCGTACTCGAGATCGTGCGGAAGGATCCGGGTCATAGGGCTCCGAGAGGCGGCGATCCGCCGCCGATGATCGGCGTGGTTGAAGGATAGTGGATTGCCGATATCGGCCGACGGCTGTCATTGAAGATTATCACGGCTTTACCTACCTTGCTTCCGTGACCACGCCGTCATCCGGCTGGGCCGGTCGGGGAGACGTCACAGCCCGGGCGCTCGTTGTGGACGACGACACGCTGGTCCGACGGACGCTCGCGCGGGTGCTCCAGTCGGCGGGGTTCGAGACGCTCGAGGCGGGCAACGGCCGGGAAGCGCTCGCCCTGCTGGAATCCACCGGCGGAGTCCCGCTGATCGTCAGCGACATCAACATGCCGGAAATGGACGGGATCACCTTCCTCCGGGAGGTGAACCGTCGATGGCCCGACTCGGCCGTGCTCATGCTCACCGCGGTGGCCGATGTGGACACCGCGGTCCAGTGCATGAAGGCTGGGGCGTCCGACTTTCTCCCCAAGCCGGTGCGGGTCGCGGAGGTTCGCGCCCGGCTGGAGAAGGCCCTCGAAACCCGGCGTCTCGTACTGGAGAACCGGTTCCTGCAACAGAATTACCAAACTCGACTGGAAGCGTCCGTCCGGGAGCTCGGCCAGCGGAACAAGGAGCAGTTTTTGGGACAAATCCAGATGGCGGTGCGCATGCTCGAGAAGAAAGACATCTACACCCGGGGCCACTCCCAGCGGGTCAGCCGCTACGCCGTCAAGACGGCCGTCCTGATGGGCTTCACCGGCGAAGCGCTCGAGCAGATCCGGCTGGGCGGGGAGCTGCACGACATCGGGAAGATCGGCACCCGGGACGCGGTACTCCAGAAGCCCGGTCCGCTTACCGCGGCCGAATTCGCCGAGATCAAGAAGCACGTTACCGAGGGCGAAGAGATTCTCCAGCCGCTCCGGCGCGAGCACCCCCTGGTGCTCCAGATCGTGCGCAATCACCACGAACGGCTCGATGGTTCAGGATTCCCCGACGGCCTCCGGGGGGAGGCCATCCCCAGGGTCGCCCGCCTGGTCTGTGTGGTCGATGCGTTCGACGCGATGACCACCAACCGCACCTACCGCTCGCCGCGGCTACCCGGTGAGGCGATGGAGGAACTCCGCCGTTTCGCGGGTGTGCAGTTCGACCCCGAGGTGGTGGACGCGTTCCACCAGGCCTACCCGGACCCCGACAAGCTGCCGATCGACGTGTGATCGTGAGGGGTGGCGGCTCACCCCTTACTTTTGCGGCCATGTCCAACACGCTGATGATCTCGGTTTCGGGGATGCGCGGGATCGTCGGGGTCGACCTGACCCCGGAGCTGGTCGCCCGCCACGCCGCCGCCCTCGCCGCCTGGGCCAAGGCCGCCGGCAAGCCGGTGGTCGTGCTGGGGCGCGACGCCCGGACCAGCGGGCCGCTCTACGCCCATGCCGCCACGGCCGGGATCATGTCGGTGGGCTGCGACGTCATCGACCTGGGACTGGTTCCGACCCCCACCACTCAGCTGGCGGTGGAGCACCACCACGCCGGCGCCGGGCTCATCCTGACCGCGAGCCACAATCCGATCGAATGGAACGCCCTCAAGTTCGTGGGGCCCGATGGGGTGTTCCTCGATGCGGAGTCGGGCGCCGCGGTCCGGGCACTGGCCGAGCTGGGGCCCCCCCGCGCCGGGTGGGACGGGATCGGATCGGTGCGGGAAGACCGGGAGGCGATCGCCCGCCATCTCGGCCTGGTGCTCGCGTTGCCGCAGCTGGATCTCGAAGCCATCCGGCGGCGGAAGTTCCGGGTCGCGCTGGATTGCGTGCGGGGAGCCGGGGGCGCGGTCGTCCCCCTACTGCTCGAGCGTCTTGGCTGCACCGTTTCCGGGATCAATCTCGAGACCGACGGCCGCTTTCCCCGGGAACCCGAGCCGATTCCCGAAAACCTCGGGGATCTGGGAGACCTGGTGCGCCGCTCGGGGGCCGAGATCGGTCTGGCGGTGGACCCCGACGTAGACCGCCTCGCGGTGGTCGACGAACGGGGCCGGGCGATCGGCGAGGATTACACGCTCGCCTTCGCGGTACGGGCGGTGTTGGCGCGCCGCACCCCCGGCCCGCAACCGACCGTCGTGGCGAATCTCTCCACCAGCCTGGTGGTGGAGGACGCGGCCCGGGACGGCGGGGCGCGATTCATCCGGGCACCGGTGGGCGAGGCCAACGTCGCCCGGGTCATCAAGGAATCGGGGGCGCTGATCGGGGGAGAAGGGAACGGCGGAGTCATCCTGCCTGCGCTCCACATCGGCAGGGATGCCCCCCTCGGGGTGGCGTTGATCTTGCAGTACCTTGCAGCGGAAAAGCGGTCCGTTTCGGAGTTGGTAGCGGCGGTTCCGCGCTACCGCATCGTCAAGGCTAAAGCTAAGCTCGGGGCGGACTTACCGGCTGCGTATTCGGCGCTGAAGATTCGATTTCCCGAGGCCAGCAGCGACGAACGAGACGGGCTCAGATTGGCTTGGCGGGATCGCTGGGTCCATTTGCGTCCCTCGGGTACCGAGCCGGTCATCCGGGTCATCGTCGAGGCGCCGACCGAGGCGGAGGCGGAGGAGTTGCTGGAGGTGTGCCGGGCTCTACTCTAGGCGCGAGGTGGTTCACGCGATGTGTGGCATCGTCGGCTACGTCGGACCCAAGGAGGCCTCCCCGATCCTGATCGAGGGACTGCGCCGGATGGAATATCGGGGGTACGACTCCGCCGGTGTGGCCATCATCAATGGTGACGGCATCAAGGTGCAGAAGGCGGCGGGAAAGCTCGCCGCATTGGTGGACAAGCTCCGCATCGATACACCGCACGGAACCATCGGCGTCGGGCACACCCGCTGGGCCACCCATGGCGCTCCCACGACTCCCAACGCGCATCCGCACCTCGACCAGACCGGCCGGATCGCGGTCATTCACAACGGCATCATCGAGAACGCCACCGCGATCCGGAAGGCGCTCGCGAAGCGGGGCCACACCTTCAAGTCCGAGACCGATACCGAGGTGCTGGCGCATCTGATCGGCGCCTATTACGAGGGCAATCTCGAACAGGCGGTCGCCGCCGCCCTCTGGGACATCCAGGGCGCCTATGGCATCGCGGTCCTTTCGGCCGACGAGCCCAACGTGCTGGTTGCCGCGCGGAACGGCTCGCCGCTCCTGGTCGGCGTGGGTGACGGCGAATACTTCGTGGCGTCGGACGCCTCCGCGATCCTCGATCATACCCGGAGTGTGGTCTACCTGGACGACGGGGAGATGGTGGTGCTGACCCGCGACGGTTACCGGGTGCGCAACCTGACCGAGACCCACGTCGAAAAGCCGGTCAATCAGATCGAGTGGGACCTTGCCACCATCGAGCGCGGCGGGTACGCCCACTTCATGCTGAAGGAAATCTTCGAACAGCCCGAGAGCTTCACCAACACGGTGCGGGGCCACCTGCTCGAAGAGGAGGGCAGCGCCCGGCTCCGCGGCCTCAACCTGACCGACGAACAGATCAAACGGATCAACCGGGTGATCATCACCGCCTGCGGCACCTCATGGCACGCGGGGCTCATCGGCGAGTACATCTTCGAGGAAATGGCGCGGATCCCCTGCGAGGTGGAGTACGCCTCGGAGTTCCGCTACCGGAACCCGATCGTAGACGAGAACACCCTGGTGATCGGCATCTCCCAGTCGGGGGAAACCGCCGATACCCTCGCCGCGGTGCGCGAGGCCAAGCGGCGGGGCGCCCGGACGATCGGCCTGGTCAACGTGGTCGGTTCCACGATTGCGCGGGAAGTGCAGGGGGGGCTCTACCTGCGGGCCGGGCCGGAAATCGGCGTGGCGAGCACCAAGGCCTTCAACAGCCAAGTCGCCGCGCTCGCGATGGTGGCGCTCAAGATGGCCCGGCTCAGGAACCTGAGCCTGTTGCAAGGGCGCCAGTTCATCGAGGCGCTGCAGGCGTTGCCGGCGCAGATCCGGGGGGTGCTGGACCGCGCCCCGGCGGTCGAGACGCTCGCCGACCGGTTTGCCACGGCCCACAACGCCCTCTACCTGGGCCGGGGGGTCAATTTCCCGATGGCCCTCGAGGGCGCGCTCAAGCTCAAGGAAATCTCCTACATCCACGCCGAGGGCTATCCCGCGGCGGAAATGAAGCACGGCCCGATCGCGCTGATCGATGAGAACATGCCGGTGGTGTTCATCGCTCCGCGGGACGGGGTCCACGGGAAGATCGTGAGCAACATCGAAGAGGTGAAGGCGCGAGGCGGGAAGGTGATCGCCATCATCACCGAGGGCGACGATGAAATCGGCCGGCTGGCCGACGCGGTCTTCCCGATCCCGCCGACCCACGATCTGCTCACGCCCATTCTGGCCAGTGTGCCGCTCCAGCTCTTCGCGTACTACGTCGCGGTGCGGCGGGGGTGCAACGTGGACCAGCCCAGAAACCTCGCCAAGTCGGTGACGGTGGAGTAGCCGGGAGCCAGGGAGTCGGGGGGCCAGGGCACAGGGGTGGTCTCTCGGCCGCCCCTTCTCATTTTCTTCCCGGACGCCTTAGTTCTAGCTCCCTAGCTCCCCGAATCCCTATGCGTATCGTCCTCCAGCGGGTGAACCGGGCCTCCGTCCATATCGGCGGCACCCCGGTGGGCGGAATCCAGCGAGGCTTCTGCCTCCTGGTCGGCTTTACCCACTCCGACACGCCCGAGCAGGCCATCTGGATGGCCGAAAAGGTGGCCGGCCTCCGGGTGTTTTCCGATGCCGAGGGGAAGATGAACCTGGCCCTCGCCGACGTCGGCGGTGCGGTGCTGGTGGTGAGCCAGTTCACCCTCTACGGGGATACCGCCAAGGGCCGGCGCCCCTCCTTCGTGGATGCCGCGCGGCCGGAGATTGCGATCCCGCTCTATGAGCGGTTCTGCGCCGAACTCGGCGCCCGGGGTCTCCGCGTCGAAACCGGAGAGTTCGGCGCGGACATGCAGGTGGAAATCCACAATGACGGACCCGTCACCCTGGTCCTGGAACGCTCCGCATGAGCGGTCACCCCCTCGTTCTCGCCTCGAAGTCGCCCCGGCGCCGGCAGCTGCTCGAGATGCTCGGCATCCCCTTCGTGGTCGCGAGCGCCGACCTGCAGGAGCTCCGGCTGCCGCGGGAGACCCCCGCCGCGTACGCCCGCCGCCTGGCCCGCGACAAGGCCCGCGCCGTGCCGGGCGCCTGGGTGCTCGGAGCCGACACCATCGTGGTGCTGGACGACGAAGTGCTGGAGAAGCCGGAGCACCCGGAGGACGCGCTGCGCATGCTCCGGCGGCTCCAGGGACGCCGGCACGAGGTGGTCACCGCCATCTGCCTGGTGGCGGACGGCGCCGAGTACGAGGCGACGGATACGACCGCGGTCTACTTCCGCCCCGCCGACGATGGCCTGCTGCGGGCATACGTGGCCACGGGGGAGCCGATGGACAAGGCCGGCGGGTATGGGATCCAGGGGTTCGGTGCGGCGCTGGTCGAGCGGATCGAAGGCGATTTTTTCTCCGTGATGGGGCTGCCGGTGCGCCTGGTGCTCGACCTGCTGGGGCGGGCGGGGTGGGAGTATCGATTCGAAAACGCGGGAACGGTCGCCGGCGGATGACCCGCTCCTCAGGGAGGGGCGTTGGAGATCGAGTCCTCCAGCTTTCGGCGCGCGTCCGCGGAGTCGCTCACCTTGAGCGCCCGGCCGACCCCGGTGGCACCCGGGATCTTCGACTTCGCCAGCGCGCTCTCCTGCGCCCGCGCCGCCGGGTGCTCCGCGCGCGAGCTGGTGCTCTTGCCTTCGCAGGCCGCCATCAGCAGCAGCCCGAGTAGCGCGGCCCTGGCCGCGGATGCAGGATGGTCGACCGGCGTCGCTCTCACGATGTTCGCTCCATGCGATAGACCAGGACCGGCTCCTCGCGGCCGCGCAGCCGGAGGGATTCCGCCTTCGAATGCTCCGGTGCGGCGGCCAGCCGCGACCGCACCGCGTCGCTGAGCACGATTTCTCCCGCCCCCGCCGCTTCGCAGAGCCGGGCCGCCACATTGACCACGTCCCCGATCACGGTGTACTCGAGCCGCCGCGGGCTGCCGATCGTCCCCGCGAACGCGTCGCCGTGGTGGAGGCCGATCCCCACGCCCAGCGGGACCCGTCCCTCCGCAAGCCACCGGGCGTTGAGCGCGGAGATTTCTGCTTGCATTTCCCGCGCCGCCGCCCAGGCCCGGTCGGTGTCCCCCGGTGCGGCGAGCGGTGCGCCCCACACCGCGAGGAGCGCATCCCCGATGAACTTGTCGAGGGTGCCGCGGTGCTCGAAAACCAGCTCCACCATCGCGGCGAAGTACTCCGACAGCTGCTGCGCTATGGCCTCCGGCGCCATCGTCTCGGCCAGGCCGGTGAACCCCCGGACATCGCTGTAGAGCACGGTAACCGCTCGCCGGGTGCCGCCCGGCCGGACGGCGCTCCGCTCCGCCGCGATTCGGGCGGCCACTTCCGACGCGAAGAAGCGTTCGAAGTTGGCCCGGCTCACCGCCTCGCGCCGCGCCGCCTCGACGTAGTGTGCCTTGGCGATGCTCACCGCCGCGATCCCGCCAAAGGCAAGGCAGAGCGCCGCATCGTTCTCGGAAAACGGACGGGTGGCGGTGAGCGAGTCCACGTACAGCACGCCGAGCACCCGCTCCTGGTCGGCCAGGAGGGGCGCGCAGAGCGCCGCCCGCACCTGGTTGGTGACCACCGAGCCGCTCTGAAAGCGGGCATCTTCGAGGGCGTTCTCGGTGACCACCGGTGTCCGCTCCTCGATGGCGCGCCGCACGATGCTGCGCGGCGCCGCGACTGGCGCCTTGCCGAGGCGGTTGTGCCAGTGGGCCAGTCGGGGCTCCCCGGTCTGGTCGTCCAGCAGCAGGAGCGCCACCCGGTCGGCGGGCAACAACAGGCCGGCCTGCTCCACCACCGTCTCCAGGACCCGGGCGGTCTCGATCTCGCCGGACAGCCGGCGGGCCAGATCGACCAGCTGGGCGAGCCGCTGCGCTTGGAGCCGGGCCAGGGCGCCGCCTCCGGAGCGGACATCGATGGAGCGGACGCTGGTGCCGGCGGGCAGGTCGTCGGGCGGGCCGGAGGCCGCGATCGCCGGGAGTCCAGGAAGCACCCGAGCGGCCTCCAGCACCCGGAACTCCAGCTTCCCGAACGTCACCAGGTCCTCGTGGATCAGCCGCGCCTGGGTTACCCGGGCGCCATTCACCAGCGTCCCGTTCACGCTGCCCAGGTCGCGCAGCAGAACGCCGTCCCCATCGAGGCGGAGCTCGGCGTGCTGGCGGGAGACGCTCTCGTCACCGAGCCGGAGCGCGCAGGCGGCCCCGCGGCCGACGATCAGCGCGGGTTCGCCGGCGAGCGGGAGCGATGGGCCCCCGCCCAGCGGCTCGAGGCTCCAGCGCGGGGAGGTGTTCAGCGCGGCGCCGCCACGAGGTACCGCCCCGGCCCCGGGAGCGGTGCACTCAGCATGTCGGCGCCGGGCCGAGATGTGGGGAGAAACACCACCTGTCCGTCGGCATCGAGCCGCCCGATGGCGAGCTCCCGCTCGAACGCGAGATCGCTTCCGTACCGGTCGCGGGCCCCGGAGGGTGCCACGAAGTGGGCGCCGTAACTGAAGACGATCACTGCCCCCGCGGCGAGCGTCCCCTCGATCGAGAGGTCGAGCGCGTAGAGTCCCGGCCGGGGCCGCACGGTCAGTCGCGCCGCGCTGGCGCCGGCGGGGGCGATCAGCGACTTCTCGGGGAAATCGAGCCGGGCGAAGAGCCCGAAGTCGGGGGCGGAGCGGCGGAGTACCACGACCCGTCCCAGACCCGCCGGCACGCTGACCACGGTGTCTTCCGGTTGTGCGCCGGCGGCCTCGAGGATCAGTACGTCGGCCAGCGGTTTCGGCGCCAGGATCTTCGGCGGGCTGGGTGTAGGAGACGCGGCGGGCGCCACACCCCGAGGCGATCCGCAACCGGCGAGCAGCGCCGTCAGCGCGCTTGCTCCCACGCGCCGGGCCCTGCTAATTGAGGCCATCACGATGCGCCGCGCATTGGTCGCCCTCCTCCTGCTGCTCCCGCCGGGGCGGCTCGCCGCCCAGGCCTGGAATGACGTCCAGGTCCGGCAGCTGATCCGTCGTGCCATCCTGCTCCGGGAAACGCCCACCGCCGACAGCACGCTGCTTCATTATCGCAGCCGGGCGCACGGGTTCGTGTTCAATCTCGCCCAGTTCGGCCGGGGCTTCCCCGATCCCCCCCGCCTGGTCAAGGCGGATGAGCTCGACGTCGAAGTGTATTGGGAGTCGCCGGACCGGAGCAAGCAGCGGATCGCGGCCTGGCGGAACGGGAATTTTCTGCCCTACACCATGAGCTACCACCGGGATCACCTCGGAATCGTCACCAACAACTATGGGCCGATCATCCGGATCGGTGAAGGGGACGAGGTCCGGGACGCGATCCATCCGCTCTCGCTGGAGGGACTCGACGAATACGATTTCGCGATCGGGGACACCGTCACGCTCAAGACCGGCAGGGGGGAGCTCGAGGTCCTCGCCGTACAGGTACGGCCCCGCAGCTTCCAGCGGCCCCTGGTGGTGGGCACCCTCTACCTCGAGCGCCGCACCGCCGCGCTGGTGCGCTTCCAGTTCAGTTTCACTCCCGCGGCCTATCGCGACCGCGAGCTCGAGGACATCAGCGTCGTGCTGGAACAGTCGCTGCTCGAAGGGAAGTGGTGGCTTCCCTACCGGCAGCAGATCGAGATCCGCCGCCGGGCCGCCCTCTTCGAATTCCCCGCCCGCTCCATCATCCGGGGCATCTGGGAAATCCAGGACTACGATTTTTCGGTGCCGTTCCCGGACCAGCTTCGGGAAGCGCCGGAGTTCGGCGGCCTCAGGGCCCCGGGGCCTGATTCCCTCCGCTGGACCACCAGCCTGCGCGCGGCGGCGGACGGCGCCGACCCGTTCGACCGCCGCCAGTTCGACGAGATCAAGGGAAAGGCGGAGGCGCTGGTTTCTCGGCAGATCCTCGAGGGGCTCCCCCACGGCCGGGTTGGCACCACCGCCTTCAGCGATCTGGTGCGGGTCAACCGGGTCCAGGGGCTGGCACTCGGATTCGGCGTGGGCTTCCGATTCAATGGGGGGTATCAGGTGCGCGGCTCCCTCGGCTACGGGCTCTCCGACCACCGGGTCACGGCCGGCGTTCTGGCCGGCTTGACCCGTGGCGCCAACGAGTGGACCCTCGATGCGCGGCGCACCATCCGGGACTTCGGCGATGAGCCGGTGGTGAGCGGCGCGGTCAATTCCTTCCTTTCGCAGGAGTTCGCCAAGGACCTCGGCAGTTACCTCCTCGGCGAGGAGGTCGGACTCGGGCTCCGCCGGCGGCTCGATCCGCGCTGGAGCCTCGATCTCGCCGGACGGTTCGAGCGGAGTAGCTCGGTGGCCACGGTAGCGACGCCGGCGCGGGGCAGCTACCAGCCCAACCCCGCTCTGGGGAGCGGATCGTACCTCCTGGGGCGCGCAGTACTGACGCTTGCGGCGCGCGGGGCGGTCGACCGCGGCGATCTCAAGGCCCAATTCGGCTTCGAAGGAGGCACCGGGGAATCCGACTACCTTCGGGCGTTCTTCCGCTCCGACGGGAGCGTGCCGGTGCCGGTGGGGCATCTCCGGCTCCGCACGCTTGCCGGTGCGGCCACCGCGAAGCTTCCCAAGGCCCGGAGCTTCACGATCGGCGGCCGCGGCACCCTCCAGCCCGAAAAGACCCGCGGTTATGGGGGCCGGGAGGTGCTCAGCGCTCAGCTCGAGTGGCGCCTCGGAATCCCGGTCCCCGCCATCGGCCTTGGGCCGTTTGCCAGCACCGGGAACCGGGCGATTCTCGCCCCCTTCGTGGCGGTCGGCTGGGCGGGTGACTCGATCCCGGGCCTCATCTGGGGCTCCAGCAGGGGCGCCCGGCCGGTCGTGGGTGTCGCGATCGAGCTGCTGCAGAACCTGCTGCGGCTGGAGCTGGGCACCGTGCTCCGCGACCGCACCACCAAGGAACGGCGGCGCTTGCGCCTCACCTTCGACGTTGCCCCGGAGTGGTGGCCGATCCTCTAGCCCCCGCCGCCCCGCACGGCGTACATTTCAGGACTTTTCACCGCCGGGACCGCCTGGATGCCCTTCAGCGACGAATGGCTGGTACCCACGCTTGCCACGCTCGTGCCGGAGCAGCAGATCGCTGCTGTCCGGCAGGACGCGGGAAGCGCGGCGTCGCTGTGGGAAGCCCTGGTGGAGCGCCGACTCACCACGGACGACCAGATCCTCCAGGCGGTGGCCGCCCGGTTCCGGTTCCAGGTGGCCGATCTGGCTATGATGGATCCCCGGGTCCAGGAGACCGTGCCGGAGCAGGTGGCGCGGAAGTACAACATCCTCCCCTTGCGCACCACCGATTCCTATCTGGAAATCGCCACCGCGAATCCGTTCGACATGGACGCGGAGAAGATGCTCGCCTTCGCCACCGGGCGGGAGGTGCGGCTGCTGCTCTACTCCCCCGCCAAGATCCGCGAAAAGCTCGACGAGCTCTACCGGCCCGAGGATGTGGTCTCCAAGCTCCTCTCCGGTATCAGCGAAGACGCCGAGGTCACCCAACTCAGCGACGAGCCGGACGAATACAGTGCCAGCGCCGACGAGGCGCAGGCCCGCCCGATCATCAAGCTGGTGGACACCCTCATCGCGGATGGAATCACCAGCCGCGCCAGTGACATCCACGTGGAGCCCAGCGAGGGCGGGGTCGTGGTGCGGTACCGTATCGACGGAGTACTCCGCCATGTCATGAAGATCCCGCGCTCGGCCGGCATGCCGCTGGTGTCACGGGTCAAGATCATGTCGGGGATGGACATCGCGGACCGGCTCCGGCCCCAGGACGGACGCTGCCGGGTGGCGGTGAACGGGAACCCGGTGGACCTCCGGGTCTCCACGCTGCCCGCCTCGCTGGGCGAAAAGCTGGTCATCCGGATCCTCAACGCCAAGGCCACGGTCCTCTCGCTCGACGCGCTGGGCCTGCAGGAGGACGAACGGGCCACCATGACGAAACTCCTCAACAGCAAGGAGGGGATTCTGCTGGTGACCGGTCCGACCGGCTCGGGGAAGACCACGACGCTTTACGCCGCGCTGCGCCAGGTCCAGGGGGAGGGAGTGAACATCGTGACGGTGGAGGATCCGGTCGAGTACCGGCTCGGCTCCAACATCGTGCAGGTCCAGGTGAACGAGAAGGCGGGGCTGACCTTCTCCAGCGCGCTGCGCTCGATCCTGCGACAGGATCCCGACGTCGTGCTCATCGGCGAGATCCGGGATACCGAGACGGCGCAGATCGCCGTGCAGGCTTCCCTGACCGGCCACCTGGTGCTCTCGACCCTCCACACCAATGACGCGCCCAACACGGTAACCCGGCTGGTGGACATGGGGATGGAGGCGTACAAGATCGCCTCCGCGCTCCGGGGCATTCTGGCGCAGCGGCTGCTCCGCCGGCTCTGCCCCCATTGCAAGATCAAGCAAACCGACCCGCTCCCGGAGCGAATCCGCAAGTACCTGCCCGGCGGCGGGGCGGATCTCTTTCAGGGGGTCGGCTGCTCCGAGTGCTCGCTCACCGGCTACCGGGGGCGGTTCGGGATCGTTGAAATCCTGATCATGACGCCGGAGCTCGAGCGCCTCATCGGCCGGGGCGCCAACGCCGATCAGATCGCGGCGGCGGCCAAGGCGGGCGGCATGCGGTCCCTCTTCGATAGCGGACTCCGCCACGTGCTTTCCGGAGAAACTTCGGTGGAGGAGCTGCTTCGGGTTACCGAGCCCCCGCGCGAAGATGTCGGTGGCGGCACCCGGCAGCCGTTGCGCTACGACGACCGGGACGACGATGATCGGGAGCGGCGGCCCCGCCGGTCGCGACCGGCGGACGAGGACGACCGCTCGATCCAGCCCATTCACGTCACCATGGCGGCGCCGCCGGCGATGTCCCCGGATCGCATGGCTTCGCCCACCATCGAGCTTTCACCGGCGTTCGAGCTGCTGGACGACCTTCCGCCGGCGCGTGCCGAGCTGACCCGGAAGGGCGCGATGGTGCTGCTGGTGGACGACGAAGACCAGCTCCGGCGGGTGATGAAGGACCTGCTCGAGCGGCAGGGGTACACCGTGGTCGAAGCGCGGGACGGGGCGCAGGCGCTGGAGCAGGTCGATCGCCACGCGCCGGACATCATGATTCTCGATCTCAACCTTCCGGGGGTGGACGGATACTCGGTGCTGTCGCAGCTGCGCTCCCGACCATCCACCCGGCAGCTCCCGATTCTGGTGCTGACCGCCAAAGGGGACGAGGACAACGAGGTACGGGTGCTCGAATTGGGTGCCGACGATTTCCTCACCAAGCCGTTCCGCGCCAAGGCCCTGGCGGCCCGGTTGGAGAGCGCGCTGGGCCGGCGGCGGGTCTAGCTCGGGCCGCAGCGATTGAGCGAATCCTCTCCTCCGGTACGCGTCGCATACGTCGATGTTCTCGTCCTGCGCGGGGCGGGGGCGTCGCTCGAAGTGCTCTGCCTCAGGCGGGGAGCGACCGGGCGCTCCCCGGGCTCCTGGGAAGGCGTGCACGGCCATATCGATCCGGGAGAGACTCCGGTGGAGACGGCGCTCCGGGAGTTGCAGGAGGAGGCCGGCCTCATCCCCGACCGGCTCTACAATCTGAGCCGCGCCGAGGCTTTCTACCGCCACTCCGCCAACGAGGTGGTGGTGATCCCGGCGTTCGCGGCGGTGGTCGCCGCCACCGCCGCCGTCAGGATCGGCGCCGAGCACGACGCGTTCGTGTGGCTCCGGCCGGCGGAGGCGCGGGTCAGGATCAGCTGGCCGAGAGTGCGACGGGAGGTCGATGACGCGGTGGAGCTGTTCGGCGGGGGAGGCGCGGGAGTGCTGGACGACGTCCTGCGGGTAGGCTCGGACCGGCCCCGCTAGGGCTCCCGTTTCGGCGCGCGCTCGGTGACGTAGGCCGCGGGGGGGGCGTTGGGCTTGACCCGAATCGACTTGGCCGGGATGCCCACGTTAACGTGGAAGGGCTTCACGTTCTTGGTGGCGAGTGCCATCGCTCCGACCATCCCGTTCGTTCCCACCCGGGTTCCCGCCAGGACGGTGGCGTGGTAGGTGATCCGCACGTCGTCCTCGAGTACCGTCGGGAGGTTGGAAACTTCTTTCTGTTCCACGATGCTGTGGGTGTGGCTGTAGATGTTGGCGTAGTCGGAGACGCTCACCCGGTTCCCCAGCGTGAGCCCCCCGCGGTCGTCCAGCAGCACGTGCCGGTGCACCACACAGTCGTCGCCCACCTCCAGATTGTATCCGAACGAAAACTCGACGTGCTGGAAGCATTTGAAGTTCTTCCCGCAACGCGCGAAGATCCTGGGCGCGAGGAGCCGCCTGAATCTGACGCCGAGATCCACGTTCTGGCCCCCCGGCGGCGAGCGGTCGAAGGAGTACCAGAGCCAGAACAGCGGCTTGACGCGGGCGAATTTCGTCGCATCCACATCACCGTAGTACTCGGGCTCGAGGGTGATGTTGTGCGGATCGAGGGCGAGCAGCGCCGCCCGCGATGCCGCCGGCAGCCTCGGGCTTCCCAGTAGCTCTTCGTAGCCCCCGGCCCCGGGGTAGCAGAGCTCGAACAGTGTCTCGCGGCACACCCGATACCAGTCGGCGCCCGGCGCCTCCAGTGCTCGCTCCAAGCCGGCGAGCCAAGCCTCGTTCGCCTGGCGCGCCGGTTCGGGGAGCTCGAGCTTCTGGAGCGGGAAGAACGCCACGGGGGCTATTTGTCCGTCTTGGTGGAGTCGGGGAATGCCATCAGATAGGCGAGCCGCCAGGCGCCGGTCGAGTCCTTGGCCGCGCTGGTGACCCATCGGCCCCAGGCGTGGAACGTCTTCCCCTTCACGTTATCCATTTCGTGGTACGTGCCGATCTCGGACGCATCGGAATTGGTGCGGGCGTTGGTCGCTGTGGCAACGATGTCCACCGAGATCGGCTTCTGGGCGACGAACGCCGCCTTGAGTCCCGCCTCGATGCCGGCCCGGCCCCGCATCTTGGGCGCGCCGTAGAAGTCGAAGTTGCCGGCTGCCAGGTAAAGCCCGGCGATGCCCGCCGCGTCACCGGCGGCGAAGCGGCGCATGTACTCGGCCCGAAGGGAGTCGAGCCCGGTCTTGACCGCGGCGCTGTCCACGGCGGCGGGCGCGGCGGCCTGCTGCTCGGCCGGCTTGGGGGCGCAGCCCGCCAGGAGCAGGGCCGCGGCCGGGAGAGCGAGAGCGTGGCGCATTGAAGGCCTCCTCATTTGACCACGGGAGTGGAATCGGCGAACACCATGATGTACGCGATACGCCACTTCCCGTCGGGGTACTTGCGAAGAGCGCCGGCGTACCGGCCGTAGGCCATCAGCTTCTGCTTCCCCTGTACCGAGCCCTCGGTGTAGGACCCGTTCTCGTACGCCAGTTCGTTGGAAATGGGAACCGTCATCTCCGGCCTGATGTTCATCGAGGTGTACTTCATCGTCTTGAATCCCGCCTCCGCGGCGGCCTTCCACGCCGCCCGCCCGACCATCGGCGGGAGCCCCATGACGTCGATGCGGGCGCTATCTCCCACCATCTCGACCAGCGCCGCGAGGTCCGCCGCCGTATCTGCGGCGCTCCAACGCTGCCAGAGATCGGCCACTGCCGCCTTTACCGCGGCGGAGTCGACGGCGGGCGGCGCGGCGGCCTGCTGCGTGGCCGGTGGACTGCAGGCGGCCCAGATGAGCGCCAGGGCCAGGGTTGGCAATGCACTTCGAATCCGCATCACTACCTCCTGGGGAAGGGCCGGAACCAGTCCGGCTCGGACGGGGTTTGGCCGTGTAGACTACGCCGCGCGCCGAGTTCCCGCCAGATGGCGCAGCTCAGGGAGCGGGCGGTCCTTCGAGCGGAGCCCGCAGGGCCGCATCCACCCGGCGCGGGCGCCCCGTCGCCCGGTCGAGTGCCGCATAGACGCTGCGCCCGCGCGCAAGCAAGCGATCGTCGCCGACCCGCCGGATCTCGATGAATCGTTCCCAGGTGGCGCCGCTTGCCTTGCCCACCCAGGTGCGGGCCACCAGCGCCTCGTCCACGAACGCCGGAGCCTTGTAATCGATCTCGTGCCGGGTCACGACCCAGATCACCTCGCCCCGGAGCCCGGCGCTCGCGGCGGTCTCCCAGTGCGCGGTGGCCGCCTCCTGCATCCAGCGCAGGTAGACGACGTTGTTGACGTGCCCCAGCCCGTCGATGTCCGCGGCCGACACGGTGATCGGGAGCTGGAAAGGCATCATGGGGTAGGCGGCTGTCCGAGAAGAGGTCGGTGCTCCGTTCGACCAACCCGCTCCGCCCCCTGAACCGCCCCCAGGATGCTGTCCCGCAGCTCCTCCATGCCTAACCCGGTCGTTCCGCTGGTGAGCAACAGCTCGTCGGCGGCCATCCCCAGCTCCCCCGCGCGCGCGCCGAGGGCCTCCTCCCGCCGCGCGCGGCCGAGCTTGTCGGCCTTGGTGAGCACCGGCAGCACCGGCCGCCCCGCCCGGGCGAGGAGTTCGCGGATGGCGAGATCCTCCTCACCGGGAACACGCCGGACGTCAAGGAGCCAGACCACTCCGGTCAGCGACGTGCGCTCGGTGGCCACGGCCTCGAGCAGCCGCCGGAACTCGCTCCGCGCGGTCTTCGAGGCCCGGGCGAACCCGTACCCCGGCAGGTCGAGGAAATAGCAGGGTGGCAGCCGGAACACGTTCATCAGCTGGGTTTTGCCGGGGGTTGCGCTGACCCGCGCCAGTCGCTTCCGGCCCACCAGGGCGTTGAGCAGGCTGGATTTGCCGACGTTGGAACGCCCCACGAACGCGATCTCTGGGAGCGGCGGGTCGAGCGGTTGGAGAGGATCGGGAAAGCTGCCGACGAATTCGATCGGAAGCCGGTCGAGGCTCACGCTTCGCGGATCTGGCGGGGGCGCTCGGTCACCACCATGGGGGCGTTGCCCTCGGTGATGCACTCCAGCGTCACAATCACGTCGCGGACGTCGTCGCGCGAGGGGAGGTCGAACATCAGGTCGGTCATGACCGTTTCGAGGATGGCGCGGAGCCCCCGCGCGCCGGTCGAGCGCTTGATGGCCTTCCGCGCCACGGCGCGCAAGGCTTCCTGGTCGAAGGTCAGGCCCACGTTCTCCAGCTCGAACAGTTTCTGATACTGCTTGGTGATAGCGTTCTTGGGCTCCACCAGGATGCGCACCAGCGATTCTTCATCGAGGGATTCGAGCGCGACGATTACCGGAAGCCGGCCCACCAGCTCGGGAATCATGCCGAAGCGGAGGAGATCGTCCGGTTCCGCCTGGGCGAAGGGGTTCTTCTTGTCCACTTCGGGCGTCTTGTCCCGCTCGGTGGTGGCCGAGAACCCGATCTGCTGCCGGCCGAGGCGGCCCTCGATCACCTTCTCGAGGCCGTCGAACGCGCCGCCGCAGATGAACAGGATGTCCTTGGTGTTGATCTGAATGTATTCCTGCTGGGGGTGCTTCCGACCCCCCTGGGGCGGGACCGACGCCACGGTGCCCTCGAGGATCTTGAGCAACGCCTGCTGCACCCCTTCGCCCGACACGTCGCGGGTGATGCTCGGGTTTTCCGATTTCCGGGCGATCTTGTCGATCTCGTCGATGTAGACGATGCCGCGCTCGCACTCGGAGACGTTGAACTCGCCGGCCTGGAGCAGCCGGACCAGGATGTTCTCCACGTCCTCGCCCACGTACCCCGCCTCGGTGAGCGTGGTGGCGTCGGCGATGGTGAAGGGAACGTCGAGGATGCGGGCGAGGGTCTGCGCCAGGAGCGTCTTGCCGACGCCGGTGGGGCCCAGCAGCAGAATGTTGGACTTGTCCAGCTCCACCCCGCCGGCATCCCGCCCGCTGGCCGAATTGATCCGCTTGTAGTGGTTGTAGACCGCGACGGCCAGGGTCCGTTTGGCCCGCTCCTGACCGATGACGTACTGGTCGAGGACCTCCTTGATCTCGGAGGGCCGCGGAACCTGGGTGATGTTGTCGACGACTTCCCGCTCTTCATCCTCCGCCAGGATCTCGTTGCAGAGGGTGATACACTCGTTGCAGATATAGACCGACGGACCGGAAATGAACTTCCGGACCGAATCCTTCGACTTCCCGCAGAACGAGCAACGCAGGTGCTTGTCGTTGGACATGGTCAGGGCACGCGAGTGCGTGGGGAAGGGGACGCCCGAAAGCTGGACCCCCTCCTGGGCGGGGTCAAGGGCTGGCCACCACGGCCGGTACGACGGCGCCGACATGCGGCGAAAAGACCGTATCGATGATGCCGTACGTCTTGGCCTCGTCGGCGCTCATATACCGGTCCCGGTCCATATCCTTCTCGATCTGGTCGATCGACTGGCCGGTGTGCTTGGCGTAGAGCTCGTTCATCTTGGTGCGGAGGTAGAGAATCTCCCGGGCCTGGATCTCGATGTCGGAGGCGGTGCCCTGGGACCCGCCCGAAGGCTGGTGGATCATGATCCGCGCATGGGGCAGCGCGCTGCGTTTGCCCTTCCGCCCGGCGGCGAGCAGGAACGACCCCATCGACGCCGCCATCCCCATGCAAATCGTGTTGATCGGAGCCCGGAGGTGCTGCATGGTGTCGTAGATCGCCATGCCGCTCGAGACGATCCCGCCCGGGGAATTGATGTACATGAAGATATCTTTCTCGGGGTTGTCGGCGTCGAGAAAGAGCAGCTGGGCGATGATGATGCTCGCGACCTCGTCGTTGATCGGCGCGCCGAGGAACACGATCCGGTCCATCAGCAACCGGGAGAAGATGTCGTAGGTCCGCTCGCCGCGGCTCGACCGCTCGATGATGTACGGCGGAAAGAGCATGCTGGTCACGACGTTGCCTCGGTGACGGTGGACTGGGAGAGGAGGAAGGCGAACACCTTCTCCTCGGTGATGGAGCGTTCCAGCTCCGGCAGCCGCTTGGCCTGTTCCAGGGAGGTGTAGACCTGCGCCGGGGTCGCCTTCCGCTGTTCGGCGATTCGGGCCACCCGCTGGTCCACCTCCGCCTCGGTCGTCTTGAGCCCCTGTTGCTCGGCCACCGCGGCGAGCAAGAGCTCGCGCTTGACCTGCGCCTGGGCAATCGGCCGGAATTCGGCGTGGAACGCCTCCGCCTTTTCGTGGGGCACTCCGTAGGCATGGAGCAGGTTGTGCAGCATCCGCTCCACCAGCGACTCCGGCGCCGCGACGCCGTTGGCCTCGATCAGCTGCTGGACCAGCTGCTCCCGCACCGCAGCATCGGCCTCGCGTGCCGCCTGCGCCGTGAGGTCCGCCCGCACCGCGGCAGTGAGGGCGTCCAGGGTCTCGAAATCGCCGACTTCCTTGGCGAAGGCGTCGTCGAGCGGGGGCA